>DAHVXO010000250.1 GCA_027356675.1 Symbiobacteriaceae bacterium
TAGTAGATGTCGCTTCGCCCCAGCCGGTCCCCCCAAAGCGTGACCGCCAGGCTGTAGAGGTAGGCGGCGCTGGTGCCCAGGGCGATGAGCACGGACATGTTGGCCGAGCGGTTCTTGAGGTTATGCCAGGTGTCCACGTAGAACTGCCAGCCGGCGTAGAACTGCACCGGCGTCGCCAGAGCCAGCTGGAACCACGGGTTCATGAAGAGCATCGGCGGATGGAAGCCCAGCAGCTCGCCGAACATATAGACCAGCAGGGGAGCCGTGAGCACTGCCGAAATCAGGAACAGGCGCCACTGCCGCTGCATCTCCCGTTCACGGGCCTGCCGCTCCGCATCGACTGCCCCTTCCTCTTCTTTGAGGAACGCCTGGTATCCCAGGTCGGCGATCGCCCTGGTCATAGACTCGACGGCGATCAACCCCGGCGCATAGGTGACACGCGCCGACTCCGTGCCAAAGTTGACGGTGGCATTGCGCACACCGGAGAGGCCGCCCAGCTTCTTCTCGATGCGCTGGGCACAGTTGGCGCAGGTCATGCCGACAAGGCCTAACTTCACGCTGGATTCTGCTGCCTGACTGACTGCCATGTTCTTCACCCCAGCCGTGCGAATTTCGCAACCAGTGGAATCAGTTCTTCCGTGGCCGTGGCTTCGCCACGGACGATCGCATCGGCCACGCGACTCTCCAGGTGACGGTGGAGCGTGGCCAGCCCCACCTGCCGGAGCGCCTCCCTTACAGATGCGACCTGCATGAGCACCTCTGTGCATTTCCGCTTTCCAGCAATCATGCGCTGCAAGCCACGTACCTGGCCTTCGATCCGGTGCAGGCGGATAATCCGGTTATCTGACACCGCCGGACGCTTCACGTCGCTTCCTCCTCCAGGGAGTGGTTCATGCTGTCCGAACTACCCCGTAGGGGTATCTACTGCCACTGTAAGGCGAAGTTGTGGAGAAAGTATGGTGGTTACATACGTTAGCAAAGTGTTTGCATTTCAGGGCGATCGGATTAGAATGGTGGTAACGTACAGATACCCCGTACAGGTAGATTCTTCCGAGGGGATCTGCGTGAAAGGAGCGGTTGAGTCATGGCAACAGTGAAGGATCCAGTCTGCGGGATGGACATTGAGTCAGAGAAGGCGGCGGCTTCCACGATCCACAACGGCAAGACCTACAACTTCTGCTCGCCCATGTGCAAGACCAAGTTCACTCAGAACCCTACCAAGTATGTGTCGGATCGCGACTCGGCCCACAACGACCACCACCACTAGGTTTAACATCGGACGTTTGCGCTACGCCCCCGCGACGAACGGGCGCGGGGGCGGGTCAACTCGAAGGGATGAGGCCGTTATGCAGAATTTCGTCTTAGCGGGAATCGGCGGTCTGGCATGGAGTGCCTTGATCTGGTGGTTCTTCTTTGGTCCCCGCAAGTCTTCGGCCGCCCAATCCGGCGCCGGCGGCAGTCAGGAGCTTGAGGTGGTCGTGCAGGGTGGGTACTCGCCCTCCCATATCGTCGTCCAGCGCGGCGTGCCAGTCCGGTTGAAATTCCGCCGGCTGGAGAGCGCCTCATGCTCTGAACGGGTCCTCTTCCCAGACTTTGCTGTGGCCAAGAAGCTGCCCCAGAACGAAGTGACGACGGTTGAATTCACGCCGGACAACACCGGCACGTTCTCATTCTCTTGTGGAATGGGCATGTACCAGGGAACCCTGGTCGTCGAAGAAGGTGGACGGAGATGAACACCCAGACTTGCTGCATTCCGGTCGCGGGCATGCACTGCGGCAGCTGCGCCGCAGCGGTGGAAAAGGCTCTCGAGTGCCAGAAAGGTGTGGTTTCGGCCCACTGCAACCCCGTCACTGGCGCCGTCCACATTGAGTATGTACCGCAAGCGACGAACCCGATTGCTCTGCAGTCCGCCGTCTCGGAGGCAGGGCCATACACCCCAGGTGAACCGATTCCCGCCGAAGACGCCGCCGACAAGGAACAGGCGGCCCGGTTAGCAGAGGTCGGCTATTTCCGCACACGGATGTGGGTGAGCGCGGCCCTGGCGGTGCCCACGTTACTGGGAAGTCTGCCCCTCATGCTCGGCCTCGGCGGGGCGATCCCGGTCCTGTCCAATCCCTGGGTACAGGCGGTCCTTGCCACCCCCGTGATCTTCTGGGGCGGAGCCTCCTTCTTCACCGGCGGTTGGGCCACCCTGAAAAACCGCACCGCCGACATGAACACCCTCGTGGCGTCAGGAACGCTGGCGGCCTTTGCCTATAGCGTCACCGGCCTCCTGCTGCCCTCCCTGTTCACCCAGAGAGGCGGAGAGCCTGAGTATTACTTTGAGGCGGCAGCCATCATCACCACGCTGATTCTGGTGGGCAGATGGCTGGAGGCCGTGGCCCGGGGAAACACCTCTGAGGCCATCCGCAAGCTGATGGGCCTGCAAGCGAAGACGGCCCGGATCATCCGTGACGGTCGGGAACTGGAGGTCTCAGTGGGTGCGATCGTCCCCGGCGACCTGGTGGTCGTCCGCCCCGGCGAGAAGATACCCGTGGACGGCGAAGTCACAGAGGGCACTTCCGCCGTGGACGAGTCCATGATCACCGGGGAAAGTCTCCCGGTGCAGAAAGGCCCCGGCGATGGGGTCATCGGCGCCACGATTAACAAGACCGGCGGCTTCAGGTTCCGTGCCACCCGGGTCGGCAAGGAGACCGTCCTTCAGCAAATCGTGAAGCTGGTCGAGGAGGCCCAGGGGTCCAATGCCCCCATTCAGCGCCTGGTGGACAAGGTGACGTCGTACTTCGTCCCCGCCGTCTTCTGGATCGCGGGGCTGACCTTCATCTACTGGTGGCTGCTGCGCGGCGATCTGAATGCGGCCGTGATCGACGCAGTTGCCGTGTTGATCATCGCTTGCCCGTGCGCTCTGGGGCTGGCGACGCCAACCTCCATCATGATTGGGACCGGCAAGGGTGCCGAGTCCGGCGTGCTCATCAAGACAGGGGCGGCCCTGGAAACCGCCCGGCGTCTGCAGGCGATCGTACTGGACAAGACGGGCACCATTACCCGCGGCCAGCCGGCTCTGACCGATGTCGTCGTGGCCGCCGGCATGGATGAAGACTACCTGCTCCGCCTGGCGGCAGGTGTGGAGGCCGGGTCCGAGCATCCGCTGGCCCAGGCCGTGGTGACCGGCGCCCGGGAACGGGGACTGGCACTGCCCGATGTGACAGATTTCACCGCCATCCCGGGGTACGGGGTCAGCGCCTCGGCGAACGAGACCGCCGTGGCGATCGGCAACCGGAAACTGCTGACGGAGCTGGAACTGGAGCCCGGCACCCTGGAGGCGCAAGCCGAAGCCCTGGCGGGCCAGGGCAAGACGCCCTTCTACGTGGTCGTGGCCGGAGCGGTGGCCGGCGTCATCGCAGTGGCAGATACCGTCAAGCCCACGTCGGCCGAGGCCATCGCACGGCTAAAGGGGTTGGGGCTGGAAGTGATCATGCTGACCGGCGATAACCGCAAGACGGCGGAGGCCGTGGCCCGCCAGGTGGGCATTGACCGAGTCCTGGCTGAGGTCCTCCCCGGGGACAAGGCGGAGACAATCCGCAAAGTCCAGGGCGAAGGTAAGCAGGTTGCGATGGTGGGCGACGGCATCAACGACGCGCCCGCCCTGGCGCAGGCCGACCTGGGCATCGCAATCGGTACCGGCACAGATGTGGCCATGGCGGCGGCCGATATCACGCTGATGACCGGGGACCTGTCCGGCGTGGTGAAGGCAATCGCCCTGAGCCGTGCCACCATGCGCAACGTGCGGGAAAACCTGTTCTTCGCCTACGTCTACAATGCGATCGGCGTGCCCGTGGCGGCGGCGGGTCTCCTTAGCCCGATTCTGGCTGGGGCAGCCATGGCGCTGAGTTCGGTCTCCGTCGTGGTGAACGCGGGGCGCCTGCGCAGCTTCCGCCCGGACCGTTGAGGCCAGAATGCGGAGGGGTTCCTGTGAGACACCTGCGAACGCTGATTTACCTGGCAATCCTCCTGGTCGTAATTGGGTGCGCCGCGGCTCCACCCGCAAAGGTCCAGCCGCTGCCTGCGCCTAAGGGCTCCGCGGAGCGTTATGACCTCATTATCCGGGGCGGGAGCGTGATTGATGGTTCAGGCGGGCCGGCCAAGGTTGCCGATGTCGGGGTCCGCGGGGACAGGATCGCTGCCGTAGGCAGCCTGGCGGGTGCAGGGGCCGCTCGCGAAATCGACGCCCGGGGCCTGGTAGTCGCTCCCGGTTTCATCAACCCGCACTCACACACGCATGACTCCATCAACCCATATGAAGACTTCGATGCCACGGCATCGCTGATGCAGGGCATCACCACCGAGATTGGCGGCGTGGACGGACGGTCCCCGGTTCCGGTCAAGACCCAATTCGCTCAGCTCACCCAGGAAGGGACCGGGGTCAACTTCGGCCTGTTTATCGGCCAGGGGTCCGTGCGAAAGGCGGTCATGGGCGAGGCGAACCGGCGCCCCAGTGCGGCTGAACTCGAACGGATGGCCTCTATGGTCCGCGAATCCATGGCCTCTGGCGCCTTCGGCGTTTCGAGCGGGCTGGAGTACCTCCCTGGTGGTTACGCCGAAACCGCCGAGGTCACGGCACTGGTCGCGGAAAGCAAACAGTACGGTGGGATCTATAGCACGCACTTGCGGAGCGAGGGCGATCGGATCGAAGAGTCCCTTGATGAGGCATTGCGCATCGGTCAGGCGACCGGCGTTCCGGTCAATCTCTCCCACCTTAAGATCGTCAAGTTCGCCAACTGGCCCAAGCAACGATCGATCATCAGCCGGATCGAGCAGGCACGGGCTGCCGGCCTGACCGTATTCGCCGATGTGTACCCCTACCTGGCGCCAGACTGGGCGATCAACCGGCCTCTCTCTGAGTGGGCGGGCAGTCCGCCGTCTCAGGTCCTGATCGTCCGGGCTGCGGACCTTAACCTTGTCGGGAAGACCCTGGCAGATGTGGCGTCCCAGCGGGGTTGGACGCCTGAGGAGGTCGCCAGCAGGCTCCTGGCGGTAGACCCGGGCATCAAGGTCGTAGCGCAAGTGAACAGCGAATCGGCCATGCAGGCATTCCTGACCGCCGATTGGAGTGTAATCGGCACCGACGGCGAGTCCCAGCCCAAGCTGGATGACCCCATCGCGGCCCTGCAGTTCCACCCGCGATCGTACGGGACCTACCCGCGCCTGCTTGGCCAATACGTACGGGACAAGCACTTGATGTCCCTGGAAGCCATGGTGCGGAAGATGACCGGGGCCGTGGCCGACAACCTGCACCTCAGGGACCGGGGATACATTCGGGCGGGCACCTTCGCCGATTTGGTGGTCTTCGACCCGGCAACTGTGGCCGACCGCACCACCTGGCTCACGCCGCAGGAGTACCCGGCTGGGATTCGCACTGTCTTGGTCAACGGGCAGGTAGCGGTCTGGGACGGCAAACGCCAGCCAGGCCGTCCGGGGCGCATCATCCGCCGGGGTGATTGAACGTCGGTGAGATCATCGAAGCGGTTCAGATGTCCCAGGGCCAGGTTTCGAACCAGCTGGCTTGCCTGAAATGGTGTGGCTACGTTACTTCCCGGAGCGAGGGGAAGTTCGTCTATTACCGGGTGACCGATGTGCGTATCCACAACCTCATTGACCTGGCCCGGGCGGTCATGGCGGACAACGCCGAAAGGATCCGGACCTGCCCGCGGATGGGTGACCTGTGAAGGCACTGCAGAGTAGTTGACTGGACACCTTGTCCGAAAGGCTGTAACCGCCTTGGGCTATGGAAGAAAAATCGGGGAGTGAACGTGATGGGCGTCAGCAACATCGAGGGTCAGGCACTACACCTGTGCCCCGTCTCGAGGACCAAGGGCAAACTGGTCAAGACAGTTACCCTCCGCTCTTTGATCAAGGAAGAGCAGCAAGATCGGATCACGCACGGGCGTTACTGGTTTTGCGACGCACAGGGGTGTGACGTGGTCTACTTCGCCGAGGATGGCAGCCATGTCTTTACCAGGGCCGATTTGAAGGTCCGGGTGGGCGTGAAGGAGACCGCGGCGCCCCGGCCTGTCTGTTACTGCTTCAACCACACCGTGGAGGAGATCTTCGACGAAATCCGGCGGACCGGGACGAGTACAGTCCCTGCTGCCATCACCAGTCGGCTGAACACCGAGGGATGCGACTGCGTGCATACCAATCCCCAAGGTTCCTGCTGCCTGGGCGTTGTCAACGGATTCGTCAAAGAAGGCGTCAAGCTCCATAGCCCGAATGCCGATGGACCTTCCGACCGGGTGGATCAGTGCACCCCTGGCTCCTCTGATTGCTGTAAAATAGAAGGCTGAAGCACGCCCGGTCGGCATACCCCAGACTCGGCAACGCCCTGCAGACAGTAGTCTCGGGGCGTTTATCATCGCAGCAGATCGCAGGGACCCCCCGAGTACAGGTGATGGCGTCGAACAGCCCGGTCGGTGCAGACCGGGCTGTTAATGCCTTCAGCAACGATCAAGCCTTCTGGATGTAGACACGGGTATCGTAGAAAGAGACGCTGCCCCCGATTGGTTCGCTGAGCGGCGTGCCGCGCAGGTTGTCGTCCAGCCGGAACAGCGGCTGGGCATGGATGCCGGTGGCACGTCGCTTGTCACCTGGCACCAGGGTACCGTCGATTTCGACGTCCGCGGAGCCGTATGCCCAGTGGCCGAAGTGGGTAGAGATCCCGACGATGCCCGGCCGGATGCCCTCAACCACCCGGACTTTGCCAGCGACGGGCTTGACGCGACCGTTGCCTAGATCCAGAACACCACCGGGGTTAGAGCGTGAGGTTACCCGGACGAATTCGCCATCCTGCACGCCCACCTTGCGGGCGTCGATCGCATTCATAACAACGTAGTTCTCTGGAGCGACGGCCAATTGGGACCAGTAGTTCGAGATCGTCCGGGATTGGGTGCCAAAGACCTCTTTGTACGTGACCAGATGGAACTCGCCTTCGTTTTCGGCCACTGGCTTGCCCATACTGTCGGCGATGGGCTGGAAGGTCGGACCGCCAACGAAGTTCTTGCCGGTCATAGAGTGGCGGGAGTTGGCCACCTCTTCGATATAGAAGCGGTTGACACCGCCCAGCTTGGCCTTGATCGATCGGCCTTCATAGGCTGTATCCGAGCTGTCAAACCGCCCGCCGCGGTTCAACAGGTAGACCAGCTTCGGCCAGTCTTCCGGCCGCACCGCCTTGCGCCAGCGTTCCTCCGAGAAGACCGATGGCCTGAGGTGCCGGTGGGTCGTGCGGAAAAGCTCCATCTCTTCAACCGTAGCGTCCGGCACTGCTTGTCCATCCCAGGCGATGTTGGTATAGAGCTTGAGATACCAGTCCTCTGGACGAGTAAGCTGCTGGCCCGCCTCGAATCCGTTCTTTCCGAAACCGGAAAGCTTCATTCGATCGGCGATCGCGATCATGAGCGTCTCCAGGCTCAGGTGCATTTGCTCACCGGCTACCGCTACGGTTTCGGTGAGCGGTGTGATCACCGGCTGACGGATGGCGCTGGCTTTCACCCGAGTGTGATGCGACCCCTGGGTGATGCCGAACTGCTCCAGGTACGTCAAGTCCGGGAAGATGTAGTCGGCATACATGCTGGTCTCACCGATGACGATGTCACAGGCGATGTACAGAGGAATTTTGGCAGGATCCAGGAGCGTACGCAACTGGGCCAGACCACCCGGGATGGAATACATGGGCGAGTGGATGGCCAGGAGAGCAGCCTTGATGGGGTAGGGATAGCCGTCCGCCATAGACGGGAATATCTCCTGAGCCACGTTGCCGCTAAATGGGTACCATGGACGCTTCGCGGGATAGCCGGCGAAAAGGGTCGATTCTTCGTACTGCCAACCCTCTCGGGTGAGCGGTACACCGAAGGCGTTCAACTTACCGGGGTGAATGCTGGTGATGTTGAACGGTTGACCCTGTTTGTTGCCTTGCCAGGCATGCTGTCCACCCGGTTTGCTGGTGCCGCCCATCGCATCGAAGTTACCCACCAGCATGTTCAGTGCGATGATCGACAGCGCATTGTGCCAGCCGTTGGTGTGCTTGATTACGCCACGATAGAATTCAGCGGTCGCCTTCTTGCCGTGAGACGTAAACTCCTTGGCGACGGCAGCGATATCAACCTCGGCGATACCCGTCAACTCGGCGTACTCCGCCATCGTCCGGGTATTGGCCTCTTCCCGCAAGATCTGAAGCGGACTCTTGACGCGAATTCCGTTCACTTCGCCATCCACGAAGAGATCAGCCTCGATGGCCTTGTCAGGGTCGTTGGGGGCAAAAGCGACCGGCCTACCGCCGCTGAAGACGACCCGATCGGTCTTCGTACCGAGTCCAGCCTCGTCGCCGCGGAGGTGCATGCCAGGCTGCCCGTCCGTGACTTTGACCAGCCAGGTTGCATTCGAGAAGGCGACCTCCCCGTCTGCCTTCGCAGCCCCCAGGTTGGCGTTGCCGAGATAACGGGCGTCGTACCCCTTATGCTCCAGTATCCACCGGATCATGGCCAGGGCCAGGGCACCATCGGTACCGGGCTTGATCGGAAGCCACTTCCACGCCTTGGAGGCGATTTTTGTGAACCGGGGATCGACGACGGCCACCTTCAGGCGGCCACTCCGTAGGCCTTCGGTCACCGGCTCCGATTCCTGAACCGGCCCGTAATTCGCCTCGAAAATGATGGTTCCGAAGACCAGCAGGAACTCATTGTTGGCGTGATCCGGCCGCGGGCTCTTGGTGCCACCAGTCCACTTGCCGTCAGCGAAGGTGGATGTCGCCTTGGCCCAGGCCTTGTTGCTGGTCTGCCCGCACAGGGTGGTCTTCTCGATCCAGTTGATGCTGCCGAATGCGTTGTTCAGGAAGCTTTTGGTGAACTCGACTCGACCGTTGTGGATGCGTCCCACCTGGAAGAGGAACTGGTTATTCTTCGGTCCCAGATCCGGATGACTTGGGTCAATCAGTTTATCCAGGTTGGCGGAATGCTTCGCCTTGAACTCGGCTACGGTCATTTGTTTGGCCCGGAGCTTGGCTACATCGGCGGCCATGGCTTTGGAGACAGCCGAGTCCCGCAATACTGCAACATCCTGCAAGCCCTCGATATGCCTGTCCTCGCCGATGTGGGCAAACAACTTGCCGCCGTTAACAATCTCATCTACAGCCTTATCGAAAGGAATGGTCTGCCACTTTCCCGATCCCCGCGGACCAGCCCGCTTCAGAACCTTGCGCAAGCGATACGGATCGTAGACCGTCTGGATGCCGGCCTGACCCTTGGGACAAAGCTTACCATCGTACGTAACCGCATCGGTGGGCCTGACCGTCATGGGCAGGTTGGGCAACATGGTCATGGCACTGTAGGGGTTTCCGTCGATCTTGGCGACGACGCCATCTTGAATCTTCGTCTTGATGGAGCAGGCCACCGTACAGTTCAGACACGCCGTATAGAGTACGTTTTCGGGCTTGGACAGATCGTAGGCGGTGCCTTCCTGGCCTTGGTGAGAGCCCGTACGAACTTTGTCAAAAACCGCGTCGGCGCCGCCGGCCACCAGGGCTGCACCGCCCAGCAAGGCGGAGGTCTTGATCAAATCGCGCCTGGTCAGGCGCACTTCTCCAGTCGGCTCGCTCATCTTTGCGCCACCTCCTGCTTCCGTTCGGTGATGACTCGCTCGTAGATCACGCTGAAGACCAGCATGGTGAAAGCGACTACGCCCATGGCTACCAGCCACTCCATCCGATTCGGGGTATAGCTGTACTGCAAGCGGGCATCCACGTAGGCCCGGCGCAGACCCTCAAACTGCGGCACGATGTACGCCGGTATCACGAGGTTCATCCGAACCGCAAGGATGCCGACCACGGCCGATATACCGGCGATACCCATCCAGACTGTAGACTTGCGGGTCGCGGGCAGGGCCACCAACAGCATCGGAACCAGGAAACCGAAACCCATTTGACCAATCCAGAATACGAACCAGAAGCGTTCGGTCAGGGCGATCAGAGCGCCAGCCTCTTCGGGGATCCCGCTGTAAAGTCCCACCAGGAACTCAGAAGCGACGAGCAGCCCGTCGATGGTCAGAAAGAGCGTCATTAGCTGGGCGAGAGTCCTGACCATGGCCGGCTTCTCGGCATCGCGCGGTCCCAGGATGGCCCATAGAAAGGTGACCAGAGCGGCCCCGGAGGCGAGGGCGGAGACAATGAAGATAATCGGCAACAACCCAGAGTTCCAGTAAGGTCTTCCCACTGCCAGGGCGAAGATCGAACCAGTGCCGCCGTGAACACCAATGGCCACTGGGAGTCCCACGATGCCCAACAGCTGAACCCAGGCTTTTGCTTTAGGGCTTCGGGAGAAGGAGAGCAACCACAGTTCCATCAGGATGATGCCGGCATAGATCACATAGAGGAAGATTTCCCATTCCAACACCGACCGGAAGTTGCGGTAAACCAGGGTGTGCCAGAAGCGGGCAGGGTGCCCGAGATCGATCATAATGAACGTCATGCCGGCGCCCAGGGAGCACAGGGCAGAGAGCAAGGCCAGCCGCCCCACTCGCTCCAGGCGAGCCATTCCGAAGACGTAGATGAGCGTGGAGAGCAGGAACGAACCAGCCGAGAGACCGATGAAGAAGATATAGAAAGCAACCCAGAGGCCCCAGCTAACGTAACTGGTCAGAGCGGTTATTCGGAGGCCCTCGGTCAGGCGGACCCAGATGCCCCAGAACCCCAGGCCGGATAGCAGTACGAGTAACAGGTAATACAGCCGCCGCATCATCGTCACCTCGCTTGTTATGTCAGGTAGTAGACGCTGGGGTGCGTACCGAGCTCTTCCTTCAAGCGCATCACCCGCGGACTCTTGATCAGTTCGCTGACCAGACTCCTGGGATTGTTGGCATCGCCGAAGTACGTGGCTCTGCCCAAGCAGGTGGTGACACAGGCTGGAAGCATCCCTTCGTTCAGCCTGTGAAGGCAGAAATGGCACTTCCTTGCGTTGGCTACCGGCGAGGCATCATGCTTACGGCTGCGGGAGATGCCGTACTCAAACGCTGCCAAGTCCTCGTAAGGCTGGTACTCCGGCGTCCCATCCGTGTAGCGTTCGCCCCAATCGAAGGTGCGGGCGCCATAGGGGCAGGCAGCGATGCAGTAGCGACAGCCGATGCATGTCTCGTAGTCAATAGCCACGACCCCGTCGGGGCGTTTGTACGAGGCTCCCACTGGACAGACCTTGACACATGGCGGGAACTCGCACTGCATGCAGGGCCGGGGCAGAAAACTTCGGGACACGTTGGGATAGGTGCCGGATTCCATGTCCATGACGGGTCGGTAGACCACACCGGGGGGCAGCTTGTTCTCGGCCTTGCATGACACGGTACACGCCGTACAGCCCGTGCACTTGCCCAGGTCAATGACCATGACCCACCTGCGCTGATCCACCGGCTTTTTCACGGCCTCGGCAAGATCCCGATGCATGCGAATAATCAGCTCATCCTGTGGGAAATCGACCATGCGGTTCACCTCCGCAGATTCTTCGTTTCCATTCTGCCATGGCGCGACAAGAAGTCCCATCGGGGATTGGCCGCTCTTTCTGTCGGGCTTTCCCTGACAAGCAAGAACGCCCCCGCCTTTAGGCGAGGGGCGAAAGAGATGCGCCGTATGGCTCTTTGGTGCCAGAAGTCTATCCCTGGCCGTCCGCAAGCAGGCCCAGTGAGCGGGCGTACCGGACCAGATCGGACCGACGCCGCAAACCGATCTTATCCGTAATCCGGGCCTTGTATGTCTCCGCAGTCTTGATGCTGACCGATAGTCGCTCAGCGACTTCCCGATTGGTATAGCCCAGGGCGATCAACCGGAGCGTCTCACGCTCCCGCTCCGAGAGCTGCCCCCCTCTGGTCGTCTCCCCACCAGGTGAATGGAGCACCACCTCATCTACGAGCAAGCGTGTCATGCTGGGGTGGAGATAGAGTTCCCCACGGGCCACGGCCTTCACGGCGCCGAAGAGTTCCGTGTCGGCTGCCTTCTTGACCAGATAGCCCCCTGCGCCCGCCTTCAGCATCTGGCGCAGGTAGCCTTCATCATCGTGTTGGGTCAGGGCGAGAACCTTGGTACCCGGCGCCTGCCGACGAATCTCCCGAGTCGCCTCCACGCCGCCTATTCCCGGCATGCCGATATCCATAAGCACCACGTCCGGTTTCAGGCTGACAGCCTGCCGTACGGCTTCGAACCCATCTGCAGCCTCACCAACGACGCTAAAGTCGCTGTGGCCTGCCAGAAGTGCGGCCAGCCCCGATCGGAAGAGGGCGTGGTCATCAGCCAACAGTATGCGGATCGGCATCGGGGGTTCCTCCTTCTCGTTCGGCACTGGGCACCCGCAGAAAGACCGTGGTGCCCTGGCCGGGGCCGGATTCGATCGTCAGGGTACCCCCGACCAAATGGGCACGCTCCTTCATCCCTGATAGGCCCAGTCGCGTTCCGGCGTTGGCGGCTGTAGTTACGTCAAAGCCCGAGCCGTTATCCTCAACGACAGCGATCACCATGGGACCCTGTCGTTCAAGTACCACGCTAATCTCTGTCGCCGATGCGTGCTGAATGGCGTTGGCCAGCGCCTCCTGGATGATCCGGTAGACCGCCGTTTCGAGGTCAGGGGGGAGCCGTTCTTCGCCGAGTCCAACCATGTCAAGATCGATGTCCAGCCCGGTCTGGGTCGCCTGCTCCTGGATGTGGCGGGAAAGGGCCGCCTTGAGGCCCAGGTCGTCGAGCGCCAAGGGACGTAGCCGCCGGGCCATCTGGTGGACCGCGTCCAGCGTCATAACCAGTCGGTTTCGCAGATCCTTGATGTTCGTGGCCAGTTCGTCGAGGGACTTGGCTTCCTCTACGGACCGAAGGCCCAGCATCAATGACGTCAGGGACTGGCTCGTCTCGTCGTGGAGTTCTCGTGAGATTCGCCGCCGCTCATCTTCCTGGGCGGCTACGGTGCGGTCAAAAAGGTGGGTCAGCACCTGTTGCTTATCCGTCAGCTCGGACAGCAGCCGGGCGTTCTCCAGGGCGACTGTCAGGTGGTTGCCAACCGTTTGCAGAAAGTGCCGACAACGCTCCAACGTCAGGCGCTCTGGGTCGGCGGAGACCACGAGCGCGCCGACCGGCCGTTCACCGGCAAGCAACGGTACTACCGCCTGCGAACCTGCGATCACCACTGCCTGATTACGAACGGCCTCAGCTAACAGCTCGTGAAGCGACGAGTCCGGCTCAGGGAACCATGACTCCCGATCCGGCTGCCACAGCAGCACCCGTGCGCTGTCCAATTCAAGACGGTGTGCAATCAGGCGGGAGGCAAGGGAAGGCAGCGCATCAATGTGATAGAGCCTGTTCAGACTGGCAGTCACGTCATTGAGAGAGACCAGTTCGGCGTTGTCCCGAAGCACCTGCTGGTTAAACCGCCGGATGTCCCCGTACTGCGAGGCGATGCGGTCCGTCATGGCGTTGAAAGCCATGCTCAGGCGGCCAATGTCGTCTCCGGCCAAAACAGGGGCCTTGACTGAGAGGTCGCCGGCGGCAACCTGCTGGGTGGCAACGACCAGAGACTTGATCGGCCGGACCAGAATGTGGCTGAGCATGTATGTGGACCAGACGCCCAGCAGGGATACGCCCAGGGTCGCGAGCAGCAACTGTGCCGTCTGCTTGTTCAGTTCAGACTGCAGTGCTTGCTCCGACATACCGACCCGCACGATCCCACCCATGCCCCCAAAGAGGGGAAAGGCGATATCGCGGATCATCCCCTCTTCCGTGCGGATGGGTATGACGTTGGATTCGCCGCGCAATCCCACGGTATTGGCAAAGACCAACCCGACTGGGATGCGTCGCCGGAAGGTATCGCCTAGAACCTCTGCCTGCTGAGAAATGACCAGAACGTACCGCACGTCGGGGTTGACCTGCCGGGTCTCCTCCAGCAGGCCGTGGAGAATAAATTCGTTGCCCATTAGCACCGGTTCAAGGGCCCGAGTTGCCACGCCTTCTGCGATGGTCAGGCCCCGGGACTCCAACTGCTTGACCAGCAGGAGCTTGGTAGAGGTTCGCAGGTAAAGGGTAAAACCGAGTCCAAAGAAAATGGTGAGGCCCACGACCATACCCATGATCTTCCCGGTGATGCTGGTGCCGTCCGCCAGGCGCAGAAAAGTATGGCGCAATTTAGCGATCATGACGCTCTTCCTCCGCCGGGGGCATTACCAGCCGTTCCATCATCAGCCCTGCCAGGACTCGCCGCCCTTGCGCCGTGTCCGACATGGTCACGAGCGTTTTTTGCAGCAGTAGCCTTTGGGCATAAGGCTGGTCGGGGCGAGTAACGAAGACCATGAAACCCGGAGTCTCAAAGCGCGCGACGACTCTGAGTCTGCCATCCATCTCCGGATGACGACTCAGGTAAGCCCTGTACCAGTAGGCATCGACCAGGGCTCCGTCTACCACGCGTCCGACCAAAGCCTCCACGGAGCCGTCGTGGCTGAAGGTGTAAACGATGCGGCTGTAAAACGATTCGGGGGAAAGTCCTTGTCCGGTCAGCCACTCTCGAAGCGCAAGGTGACCCGAGTAGGAGAGCGGATCAGTGAAGGCAAAGGCCCTGTCCTTCAGGTCCTTTGGACTTTGAGCGAGGCTGTCCGTTCGAACCAGAACGAGGGAAATGCTGCGGGTCGTTCCGTCTACCTGTCCCAGCGCCAACGGTTGCATCCCAGACTGCTTCTGACCCGCCTTGAACCCCCCGTACCCCACTAAAGCCAAATCTACCGCCCCGGTGCGGACAAGGTCGTTCAGTTCGGGGTAGGACTTGCGGAGCACCAGACTTGCGGGTAACTTCATTTCACGGCCCAGATAATCGGCAAGACTACGGTACGCCGTAAAACTCTCCTTGGGCGACAGGACTGTTACCACGCCAATCCTGAGCGTCTCACCGGATTGAGCCGGTGGGGCGAATTCTTCGACGTGGTCAAAACGTATTTGCACCGCTCTTGTTCCCGTGCACCCCGCTAAGACAGACATGGTGAGTAGCAGTAAGCATCCGATGGCTCGCTTCAAACAGATCACCTGGCTGCTCAGTTCGAGACGAGCGTTGAAACTCCTGTGCCGATTCTCAACCGCGACTGTTCAATCATGGACCAGGTTACAGGTTAGACCGTCTGAAGCCCAGCGCACTGGTTATGGCTGTCAGCCTCCGTGCTCCTTCTTCACCAGAGCACGTTCCAGTCGGAGTGCCAGCGCATACGTCGCCCCCCCGATCGCCGCCGATACCAACTGAACCGGGTTCAGCCCCCCAGCCAGAGCCGAGGCAGGCCGGAAAAAGTCAGACGCCACAACGACCACAGATCCTAGCACAACTGCGGCCAGCGCTGTGTGCCCGTTAAATGCGCCCTGCCGTTGTAGAAACATCAAGGCACCAGCAACCAAGAGAAAACCGATCGCCAGCGGAAGGGAACGTTCATCGCCGCTGCCAGAGGCCACAATCGTGAGGCCCACCGCAAGCGGAGCGGCCACAGCATCAGCCACGCGTGGCAGTTGCCGCCATCGCCCGTTCACGGCCAGAGCCATCCATGCAGCGGCCCCCAGCAGGGCGCCAAGCACAGCCAGGGGACCAACCGGCACTGAAACCAGCAGGCGTGGGCTGGCGACGAAACTTGCAGGGGAACGGATTACCTCAAACAGTTTGGCGCCCACCAACGCCCCAATGAAGAGCCGGTAGAGGAGATCCCCTACCCACCCCTTCTCCAGACCACAGCGACCGGCCGACCGTTCGGACAAGGCGTGCCACGCATAAAACCCGGCCAGCAGAGCCACAGGAAAGGTTGGGACCGGAAAAGGCCCGATCTGGATCACGTCAGGCAGCTTAAGCATCCGTCTCAGCCTCCTTTGCGCGCACGACTGGCCAGATCTTTCATCAACGGCAGAGACATGGGCCCTATGAACTTGGCCCGGATGATCCCCTCCGTATCGATGAAGAAACTGGTAGGGATCGAGATCACGCCATAGTCATTGCTGACCCTCCCGTCCGAATCAAAGGGAACACGCCAGGTGTAGCCCAAGCCCTTCATGTAGGCATCCACCGCCTGAGGTGACCGCTCGGTGTTGCCCAAGTCGACCCCAAGGATCACCAGGTCCGGCATTTCCCGCTGCAGCTTCTGGATCTCCGGCATCTCCGCCTTGCACGGCGGGCACCAGGTAGCCCAGAAGTTGACGAAAACAGGCTGCCCCCGATAGTCGGAAAGCCGCACGCGCTTCCCCTCCGTATCGACCAGGTCAAACTCCGGGGCCGGAAAACCGACTTCAGGGCGCATCGGGCGTTTCCCCGCCGCGGGGCGGAAGGAACCCCCGGCCAGGAGCAAGAGGGCCAGGACAGCCACAGCATACGTCAGCCAACGGTTCATTTGGCACCTCCATACCTGGGAAGGACAAAGGTGAACGCATAGTCTCCTGCGAGCAGGGCCACCACACCGACGGCAAAGGCAGAGAGCAAGAACACCTGGTTAAGCCCACTCCGGAAATGCACCCGAGGTTACCCGGAGGACTGCCACTTGCTTGTCATCGCGCAGGACCGGTTCTCTACCCTCAACTTGTGAAAAAGCTGTGAACCTTCCTCCCCAGAGAACAGATCCTGAATACCGGCTGTCATTCATGGTTTCTCCACAACTATGTTCTATAAGTATATAGCGGACCGGTAGGCGCTCGTCCACACAAATCACTAAGGGAGAGCTACCCGTGAAAACCAGGTTCTTCAATAAGGCGTTGCTGGTGCTGGTCGCCTTCGTGCTGGCTGGCTGTACCGCATCAAGGGTTTCAGAAACCTCCGGCGGCAAGGTCAAAGAGGAAAACGGCCGGACCGTTCGGGAGTTCACCCTGACGGCGAAGACGGCCAAGCATGAGCTGAAGTCGGGTCTAAAGATCGATGCCTGGACGTTTAACGGGTCGGTTCCCGGGCCGCAGCTCCGGGTGAACCAAGGGGATCGGCTGCGGATCACGCTGAAGAATAATCTACCCGAGTCGGTCTCCATCCACTGGCATGGGATGCGCGTCCCCAATGAGATGGACGGCATCCCGGGGGTGACCCAAAACGCCGTTCAGCCCGGCAAGTCCTTCGTGTACGATTTTGTGGCACTGGATTCGGGGACCTACTGGTACCACTCCCACCAGAACGGTGTGGAGCAGGTGGACAAGGGGCTCTACGGGAGCATCGCCGTGATGCCCAAGGTACAGACGGTGAAGTTTGACAGAGACTACACCCTGGTGTTGGACGAATGGATGGCCGAGACCTCCAAGGGGGGCGGCAACAACCCCCAGGCCAACATGGGCGGCATGTCTGGGATGTCCGGCATGGGCAGCGCTCAGGGCTCCAATCCCGAAGCAGCGATGATGACGATGTATAACGTCTTCACCATCAACGGTAAGTCGGCGCCCGCCGTTCCCACTCTGGAGGTGAGGAAGGGGGAGCGGGTAAAACTGCGGCTTGTCAATGCCGGCTACCAGACCCACCTGATACACCTGCACGGCCACAGCTTCAAGGTGACGGAGACTGACGGCCAGCCGTTCAAGGATCCGACCGTTCTCAAGGACACCTTGGTGGCCGTGGCCCCGGGCGAGCGTTACGACCTGGAGTTCACCGCGGAGAACCCCGGCAAATGGTACCTGGAGAGCCACGACGAAAACCCGGTTGCTGCCGGTATGAAGGTAGAGATCGCCTACGCTGATGCCATGAACGCTGCTGCGGACGCAACGCCGGTCGGTGGGGCGCTGCCCGTCTTTGATCTCACCAGGTACGGCAGCCCGGGCCCGAAGGCCTACACGGCAAACACCAGGTACGATGTCACCTACACCATGGAGTTGGGTGCAAGAATGGCCCCAGGCAATGCCATGAAGATGGAGTTTACCATTAACGGCAAGGCCTATCCCGACACCGAGAACGTCAAGGTCAAGAAGGTCGACAAGGTCAAGGTCCGCTTTGTCAACACGAGCGAGTTCGATCATCCGATGCACCTGCACGGTCATTTCTTCCAGGTACTCAGCCGGAACGGTCAGCCGGTGAGCGGCACCTCGGTCATGAAGGATACTCTCAACGTGCGCCCTGGAGAGGAGTATGAGGTCGCCTTTCTGGCTGACGCTCCTGGCGACTGGATGTTCCACTGTCACGACCTGCACCACGCATCGGCGGGAATGGTGACTCGCGTCATTTATGATGGCTTTGTGCGGTCATTTACTCCTGATCCGAAAGCAGGAAACAAGCCGGAGTAAGCCAAAGGAGTCCACTCTCACAGCAAAGCAGGCCGGAGGGGCCATACCCTTACGGCCTGCTTTCTTTAATGGCGGCGTCTACAGGGATGTCGCCCTGGTCCGTGGATCGAGGTATCATCTGCTCGCGGAGATCGATAGTTCATGGAGGAGTTCGGAATCCAGGGTCAGGTATTCCGCCAGGAGGTCCGCAGCCCCACCGCAAAACTCGTGGGGTTCGGACTGACGAAGGCGGGCAGCAAACTCGCTGGCAAATGGCAAGAGATGTTCGCACAGGAACCGCTGCTGGCGGTTCAGGTGATCGTGAAACCTCGCCTTCTCT
>DAHVXO010000257.1 GCA_027356675.1 Symbiobacteriaceae bacterium
TAGTTGTCCTCGCCGGTGTTGATGATGATCCCGGCTCGCGCCTGAATCATGCGGGCAAAGTGCTGATCGATGAACGTTCGTTTCATATTAATGTCGCGAAAGAGAATACCGTACATCGAGTCGGAGAGCATCATATCCAGCCGCTCCATAGCACCCAGCGCCGCGATCTCCGGCATGCACAGGCCCGAGGCATAGTTGGTCAGCCGCACGTAGCGGCCAAGCTCAGCCGAGACTTCATCCAGCGCCCGCCGCATAATGCGAAAGTTTTCTTGAGTGGCATAAGTACCGGCGAAGCCTTCCGTGGTCGCCCCCTCCGGTACATAATCCAGCAGTGACTGCGCCGTGGAACGAATCACGGCGATGACGTCCGCCCCTTGGCGGGCAGCGTTTTGCGCCTGCACGACATCTTCGTAGATGTTGCCAGTGGCCACGATCACGTAGACCCAGGGGGTCGGACGTTCACCCCACCGGTCGATGAATGATTGCCGCTCAGCCCTCGCCCGGTCGATTCGGCTGAGGCTCTCGGTGGCCAGGCCAACCGCCGTTTCGTGCAGTTGGCCCTCGTCTGCCAGCGGCACTTTGGTCAGGTCGAGCTTTTCAGCCCCGACGGCCTGTGCCACCTCGCGAGCAGAGAGTGAATGCCGCACCATGGCGTTACAGATCCAGTAAGCAGCCCCGTTCGCCAACCCACCGCCGTCCTGGATGTTTTCCACCACGAGGTTGGCCAGCGGAATGTCGTCGGTCCCCATGCCCTCGACCCCAAAGAGGCGCACAGTGGCGCGTTCCGTGCTGGTCGTGGTGTGCCGGTCGATATACTGCTGCACGTCGCCGGTGATGCGGTGCGCCGCTTCGCGGGCCCGTGCGATTAGCTGATCGTCCACACGCAGTTTGAGGGTCATAGGGCACCTCCGATGTTGCTTTAGCGGCCGGCAAGGCCGGCTTCCAGATCGTAGACGGGGCGGTGCGCCACCGTCTGGACGGCCTGGTGGAATTCCGCCGCATCATAGCTCCGCCCCACGGGCGAGTGCGGATTCGTTGTGATGGCCAGCAGCTGCACCGATCGTCGCACGCGCACCCGCCCGCCCTGCCGGCTCCAGCGGCGCCACAGATTGCGATCGACCAGGATGTGCGTTGGGTCGTTGACGACCACGGTGATCGCGGTCAGCCGCCGCTTCAGTAAGATGAGCAGCAGGCGGTCGCTGAAGGCGCCGTCCAGGACCAGGTATCCGCCGGGCTCCACAGCGGCCGCCGCTGCGATGAGCTCGGGGTCGCCCAACGGGCTCGCCACCAGAACCGGGTTGACCCCACCGCTCTGGGAGACAACGCTGACAGCATGGTGCGTTGCGGCACGCTCTACGGACGCTTCGATGTCCGGTGGAACCGGCGGTAGGTCAAATACGTCGAGCACGTGGCGAATCTGGCTGAGGGTCTCGCTCATGCTCCCGCTGTATGCGGCGCCGGCCGCCAAAACGACCCGCCCGGTGATGCCGGGTGCCGCCGCAGCGATGCGGTCGAAGGATCCATCCACCAGGGATAACCGGGCGCCGTACCCCTCCAGCGCCCCCACGGCCTCGCCGACTCGCCGGACCGATCCCGGTCCGATCAGGAGAACCTCACCGGCGTTCTCCACTCGGGCGAGCACGACGGGTCCGAAGGGGGTCATCAGGGGAAGCTCACGGAACTTGGTCAGTGTGGCTGTGGCGGCCGCCAGCGCGCCCCGGGCCGTGGCGACCCACGTGCCCGCAGGGGCCCAGATGCGTGGCTTGGGCAACTCCGTGATGGCGTCTTGCTCCTCGCCGTCGCGCCCGGTACTCACCAGACCAAGCGTCACCTGCCGGGCCGCAGCCGCGTGAATCAGATGGTTGAGTGTGACCGTCTTGCCGGCATTCTTACTGAGGCCAACCACGCTGAGGCGGGCCAGCGGCCCGCCGCCCAGCACCTGGTCCAGCAGGCGATCCGCCAGCGGTTCAATCATGGGTCCGTGCTTTCTCCAGCGCTTCCAGCGCCTCGATCGTGATCAGCGGCTGCGTCGCCCCGATGCGGGTCACGTTCTCCGGGACGGCCATCTCGCCAACCCGCGATCGGACTGCCGAAAGTTCGGCAGCCACACCGATGTTGATGGTGGCGTGGTCTGTCCCGCAGACCGTGCACTTCCCATCGGCGATGTGATTGTCGGGCGTCCCCTCGTGGTACACTGAAACACGACCCTCAAAGTTCCGCAGCACGACCTGTCCGCCACCCTGAGAGATCAGGTAGTTCGGCTGCACCGGGATCTTGCCCCCGCCGCCAGGGGCGTCCACGACGAACGTCGGGACGGCATAGCCCGAGGTATGCCCCCGCAGCGACTCGATAATCTCGATGCCCTTGGCCACCGTCGTCCGGAAGTGGCTCAGACCCTCTGACAGGTCGCAGTTGTAAATGTAGTAAGGCCGGCACCGCACCTTGACCAGCTCGTGCACGAGCTTGCGCATGATGACCGGGCAGTCGTTGATGCCCTTCAGCAGCACGGACTGGTTACCCGTGGGGATCCCTGCATCCGCCAACCGCTCCATGGCCGCTTTGGTGGCCGGATGCGCGAGTTCGCCTGGGTGGTTGAAGTGGGTGTTGAACCAGATCGGATGATACTTCCGCAGCATCGCCACCAGCTCCGGCGTAATGCGCTGAGGCATCACCACGGGCATCCGCGACCCGATGCGGATGATCTCCACATGGTCGATCTTGCGCAGATTGGCGAGGACGTACTCCAGCCGCTTGTCAGGCACAGCCAGTGGGTCCCCGCCGGACACTAGCACGTCGCGGATCTGGGGCGTCCGGCGGATATAGTCGATGGCGTCGTCGAGCATCGCGGTGGACATTGCGTCCTGATCCCCGACGATGCGGCGGCGCGTGCACTGCCGGCAATACAGAGAGCACTCGTGCGTAATGAGGAAGAGCACCCGGTCCGGGTACCGGTGGGTGAGACCGGGCACCGGGGAGTCCACGTCTTCGTGGAGCGGGTCGCCCATCTCGTAATCGGCCCAGGCGAGTTCGTTGTACTTGGGGACCGCCTGCAGGCGCATGGGATCCTGGGGATCGTCCGGGTCGATCAGGGTGGCGTAGTGAGGGGTGATGCCCAGTCGGAACAGGTGCTCTGAATCTTTGACTGCCCGCTCTTCCTCATCCGTCAGGTTCACAACCTGCCCCAGCTGTTCCAGATTGGTCACCCGGTGGCTGACCTGCCAGCGCCAGTCGTTCCACTGTTCCGCAGTGGCGTCGGCCCAGAGGGGGATCTCCTTCCAATGGCGAGGTTCCTTGAGCATATGCCCCCTACCTCCCGTAGAGTTCTTCGAACAGCGCTCGCAGTGCGGGGCTCTCCCGCAGAAGTTGGAGCGTGAGCTCCGCATGGCCCGGGTAGTACCCATTACCGATCAACATGTCGACCGGGCTCCCGACGCCCTCGGCGCCCAGTGCGCAGGCTGTGAAGGACGTCGCCATACTGAAGAAATAGACTGTGCCGTTGGGCTTGGTGGCCAGAATGGCCGCCAACTCGGCGCCGGGCACATTCACCAGGGACAGGGTCAGGTCTGCCTTGGCTCCCACCGCTTCCATCACTGCAAGGGCGTCCCGGGCGTCGCCCTGGATGAACTCGGTGGCTGCGCCGAGGCGCCGGGCCCGCTCGAGGCTCGCCTCGCTGTAGTCGAAGGCGATGACCCGGCTGGCGCCCGCCCGCCTGGCCACGTAGCTGCACAGCAGGCCGCTCTTGCCGCCTCCGCCCAGGATCAGCACGGTATCGCCGGACTTCACCAGGCGGGTGGTCTGGGCCGGGGCGCCACAGACGTCAAGCACGGCCAGCGCCAGCGTATCCGGGATATCGGCCGGCAGCCTGGCGTACACCCCGGTTTCGAAGAGGATGGCCGAGCCTGCCACATCCACCTGGTCGGACTCGGGCCGGACAGCCTTGATCGCCGTGAGGCGCAGCGGGGTGAGGCTGAGGCTCACCAGCGTGACGATGCGGTCTCCGGGCTTCAGATCGGTTTTGAGCTCGGATCCCACCGACTGGACGGTGCCAATCAACATGCCGCCGGACCCGGTCACCGGGTTGTGCAGCTTCCCGCGCCGGCTCACGATATCCATGATCGTCTCCGCAATGCGACTGGGGTCAGCGCCAACGCTTTCGCTGATCTGATGAAAGCTAGCGGAATCAACATTCAACGTCTCAACATCCACGCGGATTTCGTTGGCGAGGGGCTCTGTCTCGTTATCAATTCGCCAGGCCGGCTGCGGCAGGACACCCCGCGGTTCCAGCACCCGGTGCGTGCCATAAGGACAGCCAGTTGTCATGGCGACACCTCCATTCCCTTCATCAGGAATGTATTGCAAGAACTGTGCCACACCCGATTTCAGGCTTTTGGCTGCGAATCCGCCGAAATTTCGGCACCCTCTTTTCAGCCATTTCATTCCAGCCCTTATCAGGCCTTGTGCGCGGCGTGTGCCGAATTTTAGGCAGCCAGGCGCTGTCTCTGCGTCTGGCTGCCATTTGGACGGTCTGTCCGCCCTCTAGCCGTCTGAGCGCTTCAGTTGTAGAATCCGGATGCGGTATTGGAGCGTCTGCCGGGGCAGTCCGAGCAGGCGAGCCGCTTGGGACAGGTTCCATCCCGTCTGTTGCAGTGCCGCCAGCACAACCCCACGCTCCGCTGCGGCAAGGGAGCCGCGCAACTGCCCGGGCGCCTGGGTCAGCGGGATGGTGGTCGTCGGCAGCCCGGATGGCGCCCCGCTGCCCCCAGCCCGTTGCAGGTGAGCCGGCAAGTCCTCCAGGGTTAGCAAATCGCCCTTCGCCATGTGCAGCGCAGCCTCTACCGCGTGCTCCAGCTCACGAACGTTGCTGGGCCAGGCATATGTAGCGAAGAACCATTCCACCGGCGCACTTAGACCCTTCACCGCAGACCCCACGCGGCTCCGATGCTTGCGCAGGAAGTGCTGGGTCAGGAGCGGGATGTCGCCCCGGCGTTCCCGCAGCGGGGGGATCTCCAGGTAGACCACGTTTATGCGATAATACAGGTCCTGCCGGAGCCGCCGCTCCGCCAACGCCTGCAGCGGGGGCTCGTTCGTAGATGCGATGACCCGCACGTCCACCGGGCGCTCTTCCGCGGCGCCGACCCGCCGGACCCGTCCGTCCTGCAAGACGCGCAGCAGCTTGGCCTGCAAATTGAGGTCCATCGAATTGATCTCATCAAGGTACAGGCTCCCACCGTCGGCGAGCTCAAAGAGCCCGGGCCGGTCCTCGGCCCCCGTGAAGCCGCCCTTTACCGTACCGAACAGGATACCCTCCAACAGACCCTCGGGCAGGGCCGCACAATTCTGCGCCACGAGTGGTCCCGCCCTGCGCGGGCTCGCCTGATGGATCGCATGCACCAGGATCTCCTTGCCCGTGCCGGTTTCCCCGTACACGAGCACTGGCGATGTGCCGCTGGCAGCCCGCGCAGCCTGCTCCTTGACCGCCTCGAGCTTGGGGGCGTGCCCGATCAGGTCTTCCATGGCATAGCGCGCCCCGCCCTGGACAGACGGCCGCCGCTTACGCTTGCGCAGGAGCTCGGCCCGCAGGTCCACCACCTGCTCGGACAGTTCCCGCACCCGCGTTATATCCTTGGAGATCTCGATGGCGCCCACCATTCGGCCAACCTGGTAGATGGGCCAGGTTGAATTGACTGTCGTGACCCGGACGCCTTTATAGTTGGTGAAGGTCTGCTCCTGGTTGACGATGGAGTGGCCCGTCGCCAGGACTTTGAGCAGCGTGCTGGTCTGTTCATTGAGCGATGGAAACACCTGCAGGATATGCTTGCCGATCACCTCGTCGGGCTCGAGGCCATCGTTCAAGCCGGCCTGCGGGTTGTAGAGTACAGTGATGCCTTCGCTGTCCACCACGTGAATGCCCTCATCCACGTTGGCCAGCAGGGTACTTAAGGTCGACTCATGTGCGATGACGACTGCTCCCCCCCTTTGCGGCAATCATTCGGCGGTTGCTGATTCGTCTCTGCCAAAGCGCTCGATGGCCTGGCGAATGAGCGGGAGGGCGGACTCCGCGGCCTCCCGGCCGACACGAACCATGTCATTGAGGCGGTCCAGTTCGATCATGCCATAGTCGGCCAGGTCTGGTTGAATGGCGACGTCGGCGGCCTTCATGGCGATGGTGATTTGCGGACGCTGGACCAGCGCAAGGCTATAGAGCATGATGTGGAGCAAGTTGCGAGGAGGCCGCGCATTGCGCTGCGACCGGCCCAGCTCTACGGCGATAACCAGGTCCGCGCCCATTTGCCGGACAATCGCCGTGGGCACCGGGTGGACGAGCCCCCCATCCACCAGCGTATGCTTCCCAACACGGACTGGCAGGAAGATCCCTGGAAATGCGCAACTCGCACGCACGGCGGTCGACAGGCGCCCGGAGGACAAGAGGACCTCCGTGCCTGTCAGCAGGTCGGTTGCCGTGGCTGTAAACGGGACCTTCAGGTCACGGAACTGAAGGTCACCCACATGTCCAAGCATGAAGCGTTCGAGCCCGGCCGCGTCCAACAGGCCATCGCGGCGGAGTTTCAGCCGCACCAACGCCCGCCAGTTCATGCGTTCAGCCGCTCGTTCCATGAGCCACGGATCAAGCCCGGCGCAGTACATGGCGCCAACCAGGCTCCCGGCTGAGGTCCCTGCCACCAGATGAATTGGGATGTTGTTGGCTGTAAGGGCCTGGAGGACGCCAATGTGAGCAGCACCCCGCGCAAAGCCGCCTCCCAGTGCGAGGCCAACCTTCACCTTCGGCAACACAAGGGTCCCCCTTTGTCCACGCTACTCCTATTGTACAAAACGGAAGCCACATCCAGCTACCACTTTTCAGCGACAACTCCAGGATATGCAAGAGGCGGAGGCTAACGCCTCCGCCGGATCTCTCAGGCTTATATCAGTTCGAGAAGGAAACCTGCCAGGACCCCGGCGCGTGCCTCACGACCTGGCCCGCTGTGAGGGTCAGCCGGGGAATGCCCGGCGGTACATCCACTACCAGCTGTTCAATCCGGATCCCATTCGCTGTGACCGGCCGGCCGTATTCCCTGAGCGGATAACTCTTTCCGCCGGCATCGGTCGCTGACCATCCGGTGAGGTGCAGCGCCCGCCCCTCCGGCCACTGGATTGTGGCCAGGACTCTGTTCTCCTGCCGGACCCAGGCCACCATGACGGCACCCAGTGCGTCCGGATGCCCATTTGCAGTCTCCGCCTGATCCTGGTTGATGGTCCAGCCCACCGGCTCAGCAGCCGTCACCGGGATGCCGGACAGGCTGAGTGTGAGCACCTGGCCCGCTGGAATCGGGTCAAAATAGGCGGCAAACTGAATGTAGTCCTTGCGCTGGGTGGCGCTATAGCTCCTGAGCCGGATTGCACCGTTGGGGCCGCTCAACTGCGGCTCGTAGGCCGTCGCCGCCACTTGCTTGTCAAGGGTGGTGCCACGGACCACGTATAACAGGCGAGTGAAGGCGTCGGCGATCTCAACCTTTTGCAGCGTAAGAATGACACCGTCCTTGGTGCCAGACACATCGAGATCAATGACCCGCCGTGGCTTCTGTTGCACCACGCTTTCGGTCGACAGCGCGGCCACCTGAACGTTCAGGTCCGGCGTAATGAACTGGGCTGCGAGGCTGCCTAACAACGGCACGCTGGCCATCTGTTCGGCGAATTCGGGCCGGGCGCCCAGCAAGACAAGGAAGACAGCCGCCGCGGCTGCCACCAGGCCGGCCGAGGCCTGCCACGTCCGCCACCAGGGTCGCCGGACCGCAGAGCGGATGTGGACTTCGATTCGCGCCACCACCGCGGGAGGACACTCACCCGCATCCACCCACTGCTTCAGTCCGTGCTGGATTGTCTCGCCGAGCCCTTTCATGGCAACGGCCTCCTCCGCGCACAATGGGCAAGTGGACAGGTGGTCTTCGATCTCGGCACGCTCTCGGGGAGGCAAGTCGCCCCGGACGAATGCCGGCAATTCCCGTCTGATTCGCTCGCACTGCATCAGATAGCGCCCCTCCTTTCCCCATCGCTAGCTTGTAAGCGGCCCCGGAGCATTTTGAGCGCCGTGTGCAGCCGCGATTTGACGGTGCCGAGGGGAATATCAAGCGTTGTGGCGATCTCCTCTAACTGCATATCGTTCAGGAACCGCAGGACGACGACCGCCCGGTATCGCTCATCGAGGCTCTTGACTGCCTCCCATACCTCACTGCCCAGCGCAATATCCAACTCCGGTGCTGCTTGCTCCTCAGCAAGGTCTTCCGGTCGTTCCACGGGCACGACCCGCATGCGCTTGCGCAGGATCTGTGTGCAGGTGTTGACAAGGATACGGCGAATCCAAGCCGGGAAAGCAACCGCCCCGCCCTTGAGTTGATCAAACGCCCGGTACGCACGGATTGTCGCCTCCTGGAGCGCATCGCCGGCATCTGCTTCATTGCCAAGGATGGCCCAGGCGGTGCGAAAAAGACGCCCCTGTTCCGGTCTGTAGAGAGTGAAGAAACGTTCTTCCAAGGTCACGTTGGTTCCCCTCCTAAACGCCGCCCAACGCCACCCCTGACTGAGGTTACACCGCATTGAGCGCGCGTGGACTCGAAAAGGTTCGTGAACCGGCCAGGGTTTTCGTGGCACCGTGAGGGTTGCAGCAATATACCCCCAGGGGTATTATTTAACATGAGGTGATCAATTGTGAAGACTGCTGTGGTTTCCTGGAACGGCGGCATGGCGTTTTCGGCCCGGACCGGCACGGAACACGATGTCATCATGGATGCTCGCGTCGATGTCGGCGGCGAGGACAAGGGGCCGCGCCCGACCGAACTGCTCCTGGCCGTACTGGGCGGCTGCACTGGGATGGATGTCGTCTCCGTATTACGCAAGATGCGGGTGCCCTTCGACAAGTTCGACATGGCCATTGAGGCCGACGAAGGCACCGAACACCCGAAGGCATTCACCGAGTTCCGCCTGGTTTACCGCCTTTGGGGGACTGACGTTCCCGAAGACCGGTTCCGCCGGGCTGTCGAGTTGTCCCAGACCACGTATTGCAGCGTCAGCGCCCTGCTCAAGAAGGCCCTGGACGTGAAGTACCGGCTGGAGCTGAACGGTCAGCCGTTGGAGTGAGTCAAGAGAGTGAGCCTGGCCTCGAATCTGAGGCCAGGCTCTTTGCGTGCCAGGGTTACATCCGCTCAGGAGCGCTTACTCCAAGAAGAGTCAGGGCGTTGTTTAGCACGACCCGGGTACCGTCGCAGAGCAGGAGCCGAGCCCTGGTCACCGGTACATCCTCCGTCACGACTCGGCACCGGGTGTAGAAGCTGTGGAAGAACGTCGCCAGATCGCTCAGGTAACGGGTGATCCGGTGTGCTTCGCGCGCATCCGCTGCACCGATGATCTCTTCCGGGAACTCGGCAAGCTTGCGCAGCAGGTCGATCTCCGACTCGTCACCCAGCAGGTCCAGCGCCACCTCGCTGACGAGTGGCACCGCTTGCCCCGCCTCGGCCGCCTGCCGCAGGATGCTGCAGATCCGGGCATGAGCGTACTGAACATAGTAGACCGGGTTATCGCTGGACTTCAGGTTGGCAAGGTCCAAGTCAAAGTCCTGGTGCGCATCGAGGCCACGGGTGAGGAAGAAAAACCGGGCCGCATCCACCGAAACCTGCTCCAGCAGGTCATCCATCAACACGAAGTTGCCCTTCCGCTTGGACATGCGGAACTCCTGGCCATCCTTGAAGAGCCGGACGATCTGGGTAAACAGGATCTCAAAAGAGTCCTTGGGGTGGCCCAGGCACTCGACCATCGCCTTCATCCGACCCAGGTAGCCGTGGTGGTCCTGTCCCAGGATATCGATCAAGGTCGCATATCCCCGGTCGTACTTGTCCATGTGATAGCAGGCGTCGGCGGCAAAGTAGGTGAACTCGCCGTCGGATTTGACCAGGACGCGGTCTTTATCATCGCCGTAGGCGGTGGTCCGCATCCAGATCGCGCCCTCGTTCTCGTATGCCGAGCCGCTCTCCAGGAGACGCTTGACGAGTTCGGCCGGCTTCCCGGCATTGCGCAGTGAGCGTTCGCTGAACCAGCGGTCGAATACCACACCGTAGTTCGCCAGCACCTGTTCCTGACCACTGCGGAAGTACTCCGGCGCCCACCGCTCCAGATAGGCCTGCCGCTCCTCCTCGGGCCGGTCCAGAAAGTCGGGGTGCAGCGTCAGCAGATCCCTGGCGGCATCGATGACGTATTCACCGGGATAGCAGCCTTCGGGAATTTCAATGGTCGCACCGCGCAGCTCCTGCGCCCGCAGATCCACGGACTTGGCCAGCAGGCGCACCTGGTTGCCCGCATCGTTGACGTAAAATTCCGTGGTGCAGCGGTAGCCTGCCGTGTTAAGCACCCGGGCCAGTGTGCTACCGTAAGCACCGGAGCGGGCCTGGACCAAGACCATCGGGCCGGTGGGGTTCGCACTGACGTACTCCAGGAGCACCGGCAGGCCATTGCCATGGTCGCTACTGCCAAAGGCGTCACCCTCGGATTGAATGGCGCCCAGCACCTGGTGCACCCAACCGGGCTTGAGCGTCAGGTTGATGAACCCCGGCCCGGCGATCTCCGCCTTGGCAATCCAGGTCCCATCGGTGGTCAGATGCCGAAGAATCGTCTCCGCGATGACCCTGGGCGCCTTCTTCTCCGCCTTGACCATGATCATGGCCAGGTTGGCAGCGAAGTCACCGTGGGCTTTGTCCTTGGGCACTTCTAGCAGAACGGCTGGGGCAGGCCCGATAAGGTCCCCCGCCGCCACGGCCCGCTGGACCGCAGCGTTGAGGGCCTGGCGCATCTGGGACCTGACTTGCTCGATTACGCGCACGCGGTGTACCTCCTACATTATCCGACCGCCAGGATGGCCTCCCGGAT
>DAHVXO010000073.1 GCA_027356675.1 Symbiobacteriaceae bacterium
TGGCCACTCCAAACAGTAGCAGCGGTACCCCAGCGCCAAACAACGCTCCCGCCAGCAACGCCTTCCCAGCAGACAACACAAACCCCCCACTTTCCCCGAGATGCCCTAGTGGCCAAATCCCCGGCTCAACACAACAGCAGCGCCAAACGCCAGAGGGAGTGAGTACTCAAGGACCCACACCTGTCCCGTGTACAAAGCTGCCGCGCTGATCGCCACGAACACAACCAGTCCGAAGATCGCACTGACCCTTGAACTTACAGACACACCAGTTCCTCCGTTCTCGATTTCCTATCGGCGTTCGCTCGCCGTGCACAAACACGGGTCACGGTGACCGCTCTTCGAAAGGAGTCGTCCTGGGCGAACTGGTTGCCTTGCAGGATGCGGTAGGGGATCTGGAGCCAAATCATTTTCTTGAGGCGTGGATGGATTCACCATGGAAGACCCACGTGATGAAGGACACGCCCCGATTATGACATTAATTACCTCCAATTACAATTATTATTCATCGTGTGATGGGGATTAATCTGGTGGAGTAATCGAAGCTCGACGGTACAGTGCGCACAAAGGTTTCGTCCGGCCCAATCGCCCCCCCCAATCGGGGCCCACCACCCGGTGCACCCGCACCCAGAGCCAGCCGGCAGAGGCGGGAACGGCGTCGAAGCGGTAGGTGCCGTTCTGGACGAGGGTCGAGGCAATCACGCCATAGCCTTCGGCGAGGAGGTCAACCAGGGCGCCGTCGGGCGAGCTGACATGGCCCTCGACCACCATGGTGGCAGGGAAGAGCACCAGGTCCCGGACCACCCGCCCCCCCGCACCTGGCGGGTCGGGCACCTCGGCCAGGGCCGAAGTCCAGCCGTCCAGGTGGGCAGTCACGGTGGACAGGCGGGACCGGGGCACCACGGCCGGCACCTGGTAAGTCCCTGTTCGTCGGTCACGACTGACGCCACAGCCTCACCGTCCGGACCCCGCACGGTGACCGAGACCCCCGGGACTCCCCGCTCATCGGGGTCAAGGACCTGCCCGGCGAAGACTGAAGCCGCAGATGCCAGCCGCACGGTGGGCGGGCCGGTGCCGCCCCGGAGACCGTGACGTACCCCTTGGCCGAGACCCGAAGTGCATAGGCGAGGCCTGGTGTCGGGGTCACCTGGAGCGAGTACCAGCCGGAGGCGTTCGTGTGGACCCACCCCAGGCGCGCCCCACCCTCGGGGACCAGCCCGACTATCGCTCCAGCCACGGGCCGCCCGCCCAAGTCCAGGACCTGACCCCGAAAGGTGGGCGCATCCACCGTGGACTTGCCGTCCAGGGTGACTGCGCGCGCCGTTCAGTAGCTATCCTTGCTGATTCGCAGTGCATACGGGTCCGCCCCGTACCACGGCCCCCGCGTGGCCGGCAGGTCCCGCATCCGTGCCACAAGCGTTACCAGTGCCGGACCCTCCCCGAACTCCGCATCGCGTCAAGCATGTGCTTGGCAATATAGCCCACTCCAACCAGAGTGACCGGCAAAATGATGCCGGACCTGACCACCACGTTAACCTGGTTGCCCAGGTGCTCAACAGAGATGACACCTAGGGTGCCAGTCATGTGGACGTCCGATAGGGCCCGCAGTTGCACGGCCACGATCAGAAGACAGACTGCCGACGCGGTCGACAGCAATCCAAACAACAAGCCTTTGAACGCCACGCCAGCGATGTGGGTAAACCACTTTAGCTTCATGTCCTCACCTTCAAGTTGCGGATTGACTGGTTGGCACGGTACCGGTTCCAGTGCCGCCACCACCCCCTACGCGCGGATGTCCATTTCCCCAAGGAACTCTGCAGCGACCAAGACAAGACCAAATGAAAGCAATATGGCTACGCCCGAAACTGCGAGGAGACCCAAAGGCCCCCACTGTGAAGCGCCCAGACCGATGAGGGTGGCAACGACCTGTGCTGAGAGGTACGTTACGAATGGTGAAATGGCTTCTCGTTGCCTTGGGTGAGCACCCATTAACAGCCTCAGCGAGGCCATGAACAGCCCGGTGCATGCCGCGACCAGCACACTGACGGTGCACACGACGGGGATAACCACCATTGAGACCGGCAGGTCCCGAAAAGCAAATGCCAACGCCGCCGCAAAGGGCATGCCAAGTGCCACGCCAAAAATGGAGGCGAAAACCGCCTTTGCAAGGACGAACCGCCGGAGATCCCAGTGGACTCGAATCATACTCAGAGCCTCGTAATCATCCGGTATGGCCTTGAGGCTCAAAAAAACGGCTGGACCGATTGAGACCACTCCTGTGGTGAGGCAGATGAAAAGATATGCCGCGTTGGCATCAATCGGGCTCGAAGGGGTTTCGGGATTGAGCGCACCATACACCAGCGCGATCGTCGGTACGAGGCCGATCATAACAGCCGGGACTTGCTGCTTCCACGACCGCAAGGTGGTGAGCACATCCTTGCGTACCATTGCAACTTCGGGAGTCGCATACTTCGCAGCTTTCCGCATATGAGCTGTGCTCCTAGACTTATGGACGATATCCTGAGCCGAGGCGGCGGCCAGTGCCGTCCTCAGTGCCATCCTCTGTAAGCGAACTGAGAGTGCCATGAGGGCACCAGAAACCCCTAGACCGATAAGAAATGACAATCCGGACCAAGGCCACGGGGACGAGAGAGCCAAGCTGAACCAACGAGTCCCTGTCATGTAACCCAGCGGCCCCAGAGCCAAGTCGATCACAGAGATCACTTTCGGGGCGGCAAGGACAAAAAGCATCGAAAACAGCACCACGACAATGATGACCATCCGGGTCACAAACAGGCGGGTGGAATCACTGCTGTCAAGCGACAAGAACGTGGCGGCCGCAAGCATCAAGAAGATGATGGCAGTAAAGTGGGCGAAGAAGCTAACGACAAGTATGGGGAGTTGGCTCACATGATCGGACCCCACTGCCCATCCGATCGGAATAGAAAGCATTCCGAGGGCAAGAACACTGGTGGGAACGATCGCTTGCGAAAGTTTTAGTCCAAGCCATTGTCCTGAAGTGATGGGGAGATGCTGCAGAAACTCCAACTCCCGACGGGTGGTGCCTGCCTTCAGGTGCTGCTGAAGGCAAGATACCATGACCAACCAGGACGTGGTTGACCACATAGAATCCGCTGTCCAGTACCCTTTTACAGCTAGACCCCGTGACAACCAGAAAAAGAACGCGAAGATGACAGCTGCCGTAAGCGCCTGAACGATAACCGAGATCCCTACCGACCGGGAAAATGAATCTTGCCTGACACCGAGCCGAGCGAAGACGCCGAATGCCACCCGATCACCTCCACCGCTACTGTGCCGTAATGGCCAGGAACCTTTCCTCCAAAGATCCGCGGACCTGGCCCATTGGCTGCTTCTCCAGGATCAGCTTCCCCTTGTTGATGATGGCAACTGAAGTGCAAAGTGCCTGCGCTATGTCGAGAAGGTGCGTGGACAGAAGGACACACTTGCCGGCGGCTGAAAACTCTACGAGGAGTTCCTTGACTCGCTTGACGCTCTTCGGGTCCAACCCATTTAAGGGTTCGTCGAGAACCAAAATGGAGGGGTTGTGCAGGAGCGCCCCGCAAAGGGCCAACTTCCGCTTCATGCCGAGCGAGTAAGCCTCCGTGAGTTCGTCGAACCCATCGGTGAGATCAAATGCGGTCGTCAGCTCACTGATTCGGGCCTCCGCCACCTTCTGTGGCAGTCTGCGAATGGATGCCAGGAAGGTGAGGAACTCCCTCCCCGTAAGTTTGGGGTATAAGAATGGCTCATCAGGCAGGTACCCAACTTCCTTTTGGACAGTCTCCGGCGCTGCCGATTTGCCCAAGATTGCAACTGTGCCATGCGTGGGCTTCACAAGCCCAGTGATAACCCGAAGGGTAGTAGTCTTGCCTGCACCATTTGGGCCCAGGATGGCGACCACCTCTCCTGGCAGAACATCGAAGGAGACACTGTCCAGAGCGACTTTTGACCCGTAACTCTTGGCGATCTCTGATACCGATATCAACCCATCCCACCTCCAGAGTTGGTCGGAAGGGGGCGGGATCTTCCCGCCCCCCTGACGCTGATCTCAGAAATAACTGGGAACCCAGGCACCGGTGAACATTCGGCTCACAGCAACTGCCGAAACAATCGCACCGACCATGGCAAATCCCAACCCGCCCGTGGCCACTCCAAACAGTAG
>DAHVXO010000272.1 GCA_027356675.1 Symbiobacteriaceae bacterium
ATCCGAGATCTCTGGGTTCGGCATCGTCGGCGTGCTGGTCTAATTGCTGACTGCGCCGGTCACAATGCTCGTGCTATGGGAACTGAGGCTGGCCCCCGCACTCGCTGGCTTGCTCTTTGCCATGGGCGGCGGAGGCCGTGACCCCCAACCGGCTGATGGGTCGGGTCGGCGCCACCGTGCAGGCGCGAACCACCAGACACAGACGGAATATCATCCTGCGAGGGCCAGATACGTCTACGTGACAGCGGTACACATGCTCCGCGCGGACAAGACATATCAATCCATAGGCGTAACCTATGGCCCTAGGGGAAAAACGGACCCAGGACCCTCTGGCACGGTCCCGGTACCCATACCGAACCTATGGGTGCACAATCCATCCATAACCTCACCCTATGGAGCAGCCCCGTGGATGCCCAATCGCGCCATCTGGATGCCCCAGCGCACATCCGGTCCATAGGCGCACACTATCGGTACATATCCGCGCGTTAAAACGCCATTTGGCGCGGGATTTAGCATGCACTGGACTCTCGGCCGCTCGCTTGCCCTGTTTACCGTCTTGGGCTTTGCCCTGATCCATGGGTTCCGGCCCATCGAGTTCGCCAAGGGAACGGCGCTTGTGCACCAGGTCTGGGGGCCCCAGCAACTACTACGCCAAGGCGACCATTGTGGGAGAGGGGCTCCCGTACGACCAAAACCGGGTGACGCTCTCAGCGGTCCAGGACCGGTTTGGTCTGCCTGCCTCACATCCCGCGCACCGAGGCTGCCCCTGCAGTTGGATACACCGGCTGCTCCGGGTGCAGACTAACCAGCGGCAGGGCGGGGCCGGTTTGGATCGGGACTCAAAAACCCGCCAGGAACCTCGTTGCAACCGGGAGCAACTCGAAAACGACTAGTCGAATCGCCTCGGTGAAACAGAAGACCGTCAGGGCCACGAGGACCTTTTCCTGTGCCGACACCGGATTCACCCTTTCAGGTGGATTCCGGCTCCCGCCTCTGCCAGTATCTTACTTCTACATAGAAGGTGCGAACTTTTGTTCGCATACCAAGAAAACAGCGGCCGCTCTTCAGGAGGGCCGCTTTGGTCACGTTGCGCCAGAGTTTGCGTTTCTCCTGCTGAATCAGATGGTGTCTGTATCTGGAGGGGCGTGCCGAATTCTTGGAGGCGAGATTGGCATTCGAGCGGGGGCTGGCGATCGCTGAGGCGGCCTGCGGCCCCCATCACCCCAGGGCGGTCACTTGCCTGCACATGAGCTTACGGAGAGAACGAATACAGAGTGGCGTTCGGCTCCATCAATGCCATCTCACAAACCAAAAGCCGGGTGCCAGGCATTCCCTAGTGCGCCTTCTCGTACGGCACACCATCCGCCGCAGGCGCCGTAGCCCGACCCACCACACCGGCCAGGGCCAGCATGGTCAGGACATACGGCGCCATGGCCAGGAACTGGTACGGCACCTTCATGTCCATGGCCTGGAACAGCGTGCCCAGGGCATCCGCCGCGCCAAAGAGCAGGGAGGCGGCAACCGCACCCAGCGGGTTCCACTTGCCGAAGATCATCGCTGCGATGGCGATGAAGCCGCGACCAGCGGTCATCCCGTTGGAGAAGCGCGAGAGCATGCCGATGGAGAGGCTCGCCCCACCCAGACCCGCAAAGACCCCTGAGAGCAATACACCCCAATACCGCATGCGCTGCACGTTGATGCCGACCGTATCCGCCGCCAGCGGATGCTCGCCAACGGCCCGTAGCCGCAGACCCCACGGCGTCCGCCAGAGTACGAACTGGGAAAAGACCGCCAGGGCGAAGGCCGCCCAGACAAACAGGTTAAACGGCCCCAAGTCGGGGATCTTCGCTACGGATGGAGACTGGCCGGCCTGCCCCCAGACCCGGGCCAACATGAACTCGGTGAACCCGGCCGCGAGCAGGTTGATGGCGACCCCGCTCACGACCTGGTTGGCATGGTAGCGAATCGAGGCCACAGCATGGATCCCAGCGATCGCCATGCCGACGACTACAGCACCCAGCAGCCCGATCCAGGCTGAATTGAAGGCATAGGAGAAGTAGACACCGGCCCACGCCCCGACCAGCATGATGCCGTCGAGGGCGATGTTGACCACGCCGGACCGCTCGGAGAAGACGCCGCCCAGAGCAGCGAGCACCAGCGGGGTCGCAGCCCGGAGCGTGGAGGCCAGCAGGAGCACTAGTGTCGAAATCAGCAGGCTCATGGTGCCTTCACCTCGCTCCTCGCCTGACGCTGTTTGAGGAACCGCCAGAGTCCCTCAGCCGCCACAAAGAAGATCACCGTGCCCTGCACGATCCAGACCACCGCCTTGGGCACGTCGGCGGCCGCCTGCATCAGCGGGCCACCCCGCTCCAGGGCGCCGAACAGGACCGCTGCCAGTACCACCCCCAGGGGATGGTTGCGGCCTACCAGGGCCACGGCGATACCGTCGAAGCCGTACCCCACAAAGCCCATGGGCTCAAAGAAGCGGTGGGTCACGCCCAGGACCTGGACCCCACCGGCCAATCCGCCCAGTGCACCCGAGAGGGCCATCGCCAGGACGATATTCGCCTTCACATTGATGCCACCGTACTCCGCGGCGCCGGGCGAGAGGCCCACCGCCCGGATCTCATACCCGGCGGGTGTCCGCCACAGGAAGAACCAGACCAGGGCGGCGGCGCCCAGGGCGATCCACAGTCCAGGGTGGAGCCGGGACTCGGCGATCAGCCCCTGCGTCAGCAGGGCTGTCTCCCTGACCGGAAAGGTGGCGGACCCCGTGTTGCTGGGTGCCCGCAGGTAGGTCAACAGCAGCCAGTTGCCCAACCAGAGGCCGATGTAGTTGAGCATGATCGTGTTGATGACTTCATGCACGCCCCGGTAAGCCTTGAGCAACCCGGCGATCGATGCCCACGCCGCGGCCGCCAGCATGCCCACCAGAAGCGCCACGGCTGGATGCAGCCACCCCGGGAGCCGGAGCGAAACCCCCGCCCACGCTGTGGCGAGCTGCGCGACCAGGTACTGTCCTTCCACACCGATGTTGAAGAGGCCGCAGCGGAAGGCCAGGGCCACCGCCAGGCCGGTGAAGACCAGGGGAATGCTGGAGACCAGCGTCTCGCCGATCATTCGGGGTTCACCGGCGACCGCCGTCGCGAACGCCTGATAGGCCTTGACCGGATCCTTCCCCGCGATCAAGATGAACAATGTGCCCATGAGCAGGCCAGCGACCACCGACAGCACGGGGACCGTGAGCGAATCCACGGCCTGGGACAGCAGCGTCTTCAGACGGTTAGCCACGCGCGCTACCTCCCGCCATCAGGAGACCAAGTCCCTCTTCAGTGGCCTCGCCCGCCGGGATCTCGGCCACGACCTGACCCTTGAACATCACCAGGATGCGGTCGGCCAGCGACATCACCTCATCGAGTTCCAGGGAGAGCAGCAGGACCGCCTTGCCGGCATCCCGCTCCGCCACCAGCCGTTTGTGGATGAACTCGATGGCCCCCACGTCCAGGCCACGGGTGGGTTGGGCTGCCACCAGTACGTCAGGCCGCCGGGTGATCTCCCGCCCGACAATCACCTTCTGCTGGTTGCCACCGGAGAGCTGACGGGCCAGGAACTCGGGCCGGGGCGGCCGGACATCGAAGGCCTGAATCACCAGCTCGGACAGTTCCCGCATCAGCCGGTAATTGAGCAGACCCCAGGATGCGACCTTGCGCTGCGAGCCGAGGACGTTGTTTTCGGAGACAGTGAAGTCCAGCACGAGGCCGCGCTGCTGCCGGTCCTCGGGGATATGCCCGACCCCGGACTCCCGGACCTGGCGAGGCGTCTGCCCGAGGATATTATGGCCGTTGACCAGCACCTGACCGCCCGTAGCGGTCCGCAGACCAGCCAGCACTTCCACCAACTCGGTCTGGCCGTTGCCGTCGACGCCGGCGATGCCCACGATCTCGCCCGCCCGGACGTTGAAACTTACTTCCCGCAGGGCAGGAAGGCCGTGTTCATTCTTGGCGGTCAGGCCCTGCACCTCCAGCACCGGGTGGCGTGGCTGCGAGGCCGCCTTCGCCACATGCAGGGTGACCTCGCGACCGACCATCATGGCGGCGAGTTCGCTCTCGGTCCGGCCGGCGGTATCCACGGTCGCGATGGTCTTACCGCGACGGATGACCGTGACCCGATCGGCGAGGTGGAGGACTTCCTTCAACTTATGGGTGATGATGATGATGGTCCGGCCCTGTGCCACGAGGCTCTTCATGATCTGACCGAGTTCAAGCACTTCCTGAGGGGTGAGGACGGCCGTGGGTTCGTCGAGAATCAGCAACTCGGCGCCGCGGTAGAGGGCCTTGAGGATCTCCACCCGCTGCTGCTGGCCCACGCTGATGCTCTCAATCCGGGCGTGCGGATCCACCTTGAGGCCATAGCGGTCGGAAATCTCCTGAACGTCGGCGGTGGCCTTCTGCATGTCAAGGACGCCGCCCTTGCGCGGCTCCCGTCCCAGGACGATATTCTCGGCCACGGTGAAGACCGGGATCAGCATGAAGTGCTGGTGCACCATGCCGATGCCCAGGGCAATGGCCTGACCGGGGCTGCCAATCTTGACCGGGTGGCCCTTCCATTCGATAGTCCCCGCATCGGCGCTGTACAGGCCGTAGAGGATGTTCATCAGCGTCGACTTGCCGGCCCCGTTCTCGCCAAGAAGGGCGTGGATCTCGCCAGGGCGGACCGCCAGGTCAATCCGGTCGTTGGCGACCAGGGCGCCGAAGCGCTTGGTGATTCCCGTGAGTTTGAGCATCTTGCAGGAGAAGGGCGGGACGAATCCGTCCCGCCCTTCGACCCCCTTTCGTCAAGGGCTGATAAAACCGGTCCTAGAGCTTGGGGACTTCCCAGCCTTCAAACTTCTTCATGTCGTTGGGGACGTTGACCTTGCCGGCCTTGATGGCGTCAGCCCACTTGTCAACGAGCGCCTTGGTGTCGGCGGGCATCTTGTCCCACGCGGTGGTGTCGGAGTAGCCAACGCCGTTCTCCTTGAGGCCCATGACCATGGTCTTGCCGCCAGGGAAGTTGCCTTCCTTGGTCTGCTTGGAGATGTCGAAGACGGCGTTGTCGACCCGCTTCATCATGGAGGAGATGACCCAGTCAGGGGCGAGCTTCTTCTGGTCGCTATCGACGCCGATGGCGAAGACCTTCTTCTCCGCGGCGGCCGCAATGACCCCGTCACCGGTCCCGCCGGAAGCGTGGAAGATCACATCAGCGCCCTTGCCGATCATGGTCAGGGCAACTTCCTTGCCCTTGGCGGCATCGACAAAGGAGGCAGCGTAGATAGTGATGACTTCGATCTTGGGATCGACCGCCTTGACGCCGGCCTTGAAGCCTGCCTCAAAGTGATGGATCACGTCGACGTCCATACCACCCACGAAGCCGACCTTCTTGGACTTGGTGGTCTTGGCGGCGAGGACACCCATCAGGAACGAGCCTTCCTCTTCCTTGAAGACCACGGAGGCCACGTTGGGGTTCGGGACGACGGAGTCGATGATCGCGTATTTCTGGTTCGGGGACTTCTTGGACATCTTGTCGACCGCGTCCGTCATGAGGAAGCCGATGCCCCAGATCAGGTCGTTCTTCAGATCGGCGAGGGACTGAAAGTTGGTTTCGTAGTCTTCCTGACGCTTGGACTCAACGGCCTTGATCTCGGCCTTGAGGTCCTTCTCGGCGCGCTGCAGGCCACGGTAAGCAGCGGCGTTGAATGAATTGTCGTTGAGGCCGCCCACGTCGCTGGACATGGCTACCTTGAACGGGGTCTCCTTCTTGGGCTCCGGTGCCGCAGGTGCAGTCGTCTTCGGCTCTTCCTTCTTGGTCTCCTTGGCCCCACCACAACCGGACAGGATCGAGAGCGCAATCGCCAGTACCGAGATCGCTGCTACCCATTTGCGACGCATCTTCTGTGGTACCCCCTCTGCGGAATTGGACATCGTATCAGTCTGTAATGATATCATTTCAGCCCCGGAATTACCACTTGGTGAACACCTGTGCTTATAAGTTGTAGCTTGGGAATTCACACCTGTTTGGATAGTGGCGGGTGGCATAAGACTGACCACGCAGACTTAACCCATTGCCTGCTCCAGCCGGTACCAGTAGGAATACAAGGCCCGCAGCCCCGCATCAAAGTTCTCCAGGTTGAAGTGCTCGTTGGGGGCGTGGAAGTTCTCATCATCCAGGCCAAAGCCCATGAGCACTGACGGCGCCCCGAGCAACCGATCGAAGGTCCCGACCACGGGGATCGACCCGCCGCCCCGAATGAACTTGGCCTCGGTGCCATAGGCTTCCGCCAGCGCCGCCAGGGCCGCCCGGATGGCCGGATGATCCACCGGAGTGATGGAGGCGGGCGCGCCGCCGTGCCTGGTCACGGTCACCGTGACCCCTGGC
>DAHVXO010000283.1 GCA_027356675.1 Symbiobacteriaceae bacterium
AGTTCGTGAACATGTTACAAGAGGCCTATCCGCCCGGTGCGGTGCAGCTGTCTTGAGACCCGGTCACCCCACCTGCGCTGGACCTGCTCCTTCCAGGTGCGCCAGCCCGTTGACGGTCGCGATTGTAAAGGCGAGGGCGAAGTACAGCACGAACCGTACCCAATCAGGCGCCGACAGGCCCACTCGGCCCACCACCGTGACAACCCATCCGTGCACGAGGAATACGATCGCTTCCGCACCGCCCCGGCGTCCAGTACGAGCAAGGCGCCAGCCGAGCCAGAGGTCGCGCCCCACCACGGCTGCGAGCCACAGGGAGAATCCACACAGGAGCGCCGTGCGCAATGAAACAAGGGAACTCCGTGCGCTCTTCCACCGTCACACAGGTGGAAGGCACCAATACCGGAGGCGAGCCGTATGCGAACCAGCGAGCGTCTCATCTACATCGCCATCATCTGCCTGGTTGTGGCAGGGGCCGGTACCGCGCTCTGGCGGAGCAATTCCATGCGCCAGACCGACCAGGCGACTGCCACTGGCCTCAAGACTGAAGTCACCAGGCTGACCGCTGAGGTCGCCAAGCGGCGACAACAGGCGACAGAGCCGGCGCCCCCGACCGAGACACCCGTGCGGCCCGCCGCCGGCCCCGTCTCGATGATGACCGAGTCCGATCTGCGCGATCTCAAACAACTTGGCCTCCCTGACCCGGTGCGCAACCTGGCGGATGACCTCATGAAGCGGGGTGACCTCATCCCGATCAAGGGCGTGCTGGGCGGGACCATGGCCTTCCATGACCCGTCGCGCTGGGCTTTCTCCCGCTACTGGGCCATCGCCGATTTCGATGATGGACACATCGCAGGCACCGCCATGCTGAGATACGAGGTGAAGCAGGGCGGCCAGATCACCTGGACCCTGATGGATTGGAAGCCATTATGAATCGGGGGGGGGGGCAGGGCGCCGCCCGCGGCGGCGTTTGCGCTTTGACCCCCCTTGCCCAGCAAAACGGCACGCCGCAAAGTACGGCGTGCCTTTCGTCTGCAGAAGAGGCCTATCAGTCCTTCAGCAAGGACCGCGAGATGACGATCTTCTGGATCTCGCTGCTCCCCTCGTAGAGCTGCGTGATCTTGGCCTCCCGCATCAGCCGCTCGACCTTGTACTCCTGGATGTAGCCGTACCCACCGTGGATCTGGACCGCCTCCACCGTGTGCTTCATGGCCGCCTCCGAGGCGAAGAGCTTCGCCATGGAGATCTCCGCTGTCGCCTTGGCGCCTGCCCCCATGAGGAAGGCGGCCCGGTAAAGCATCAACCGGGCGGCGTCGAGGTCGGTTGCCATGTCGGCGATCTTGAACGCGATGGCCTGGTGCTCGGCGATGGGCTTGCCGAACGTGGTCCGCTCCTTCGAATACTTGACGGACTCATCCAGTGCGGCCTGCAGCAGGCCCACCGCCTGCGCTGCGATGCCGATACGGCCACGGTCGAGGATCGCCATGGCGATCTTGAAGCCCTCGCCCTCCTTGCCCAGCAGTTGCCCTGCCGGAACCCGGCAGTCCTCAAAGGCCAGGGTCGTGGTGTGGGAGGCGTGCAGGCCCATCTTCTCCATAGGCTTGCCGTGGCTGAATCCGGGGGTCCCCGCCTCGACCAGGAAAGCGCTGATGCCCTTATGCCCCACGGCCGGATCGGTATTGGTGCGGGCGAAAACCACGTACAGGTCCGCCTGCCCGCCGTTGGTGATAAAGGTCTTTTCACCGTTGAGAATGTAGCTGTCGCCATCAAAGGCGGCGGATGTGCGCAGGGCGGCCGCATCGGACCCGGCCCCCGGCTCGGTCAGGGCGTAGGCGCCCAGAATCTCGCCGGCGGTCAGGCGGGGCAGGTAGCGGTCCTTCTGCTCCTGGCTACCGAAGTGATAAATCGCCTCGGAGTGCAGCGAGCAATGCACTTCGAAGATGACCGACGTCACCGCGCAGGCCCGCGCCAGTTCTTCGATGACGATCGCATAGCTGACCCAGTCCATCCCGCCGCCGTAAGGCTCGGGGAGATGCATGTTCAGATAGCCGTTCTCCGCCAGCAGCTTGAAATTGCGCTGCGGGAACTCGTGCTTGGCATTGAACTCGGCCGCCCGTGGTGCGAATTCCTTGTCCGCTAGCTGCCGGATCGCGTCGCGAATCATCTTCTGGTCGTCGTTCAAGAAAAAGTTCATAACTGGCTACCTTCCTTTCGAACCGCCGGTGGGGTAAACCCGTGGCGGGTAAAGATCTCTTCGCAAGCGGTATACGGATCGATGCGGCGGTCGGCCACCGACAGGGTCAGCCCATCGAGGTCGCCGGCCTCAGCGGCCCGGTCGAGCACGATCTGGGCGGCCCGGTTGGCGATGAGCTCCCGCAGCTTGGCGGCCGCATCCCGCCGCTGCAGCTGCTCCCAGCGGGCGGTCTGCTTGAGAAAGTCCACGTGCTGGGTCAGGCGGGCCACCAGGGCATCCACGCCCTGGTCATCCTTGGCGATGGTCTTGACCACGGGCGGGCGCCACGACGTGTCGCCGGGCATCGCCGTCCCGTGCCGCTCGGCCGCATGGTGGGCGGCGGTGGTCATATAGCTGCCAACGCTCCCTGCTTCTTCTGCCGAGTGGTGAGCGGTGCGGTCCAGACGCCGGAGTGCGTCCGGCCCGGCATGAGTCGGCTGGTCCTCCCAGTGATTGACCCCCGCCTCGCCCATGTGGCCGAGGTCCAACATCATCTCAATCTCTGTGACGGTCCGCTCTGCGCCGTCCCGGTCGGCCTTGTTGACGGCGAAGACATCGCCAATTTCCAGAATGCCGGCCTTGATGGCCTGGATATCATCACCCGCACCGGGAATCAGCACGACACACGTGGTGTGCGCCAGTTCCATGATCTCCACCTCGGACTGCCCGGCGCCTACGGTCTCGACGATCACCACGTCGAAGCCGAAAGCGTCCAGCAGGTTCACCACATCGCCCGTGGCGATAGAGACGCCGCCGAGGTGGCCCCGGGTGGCCAGGGAGCGCATGAAGACGCCGGGGTCGGCAAGCGTGCGTTGCATGCGAATCCGGTCGCCCAGGATCGCCCCGCCGGAGAAGGGGCTGGTGGGGTCCACGGCCGCGATCGCGACCGACTTGCCCAGCTTGCGGTATTCCGAGGCGATCCGGTCGACCAGGGTGGATTTGCCCGCCCCGGGTGGACCCGTAATCCCGATGATATGAGCCTTTCCGGTCAGTGGGTAAGTGTCCCGAATCAGGTCCTTGGCCTCGGGAGCACCGTTTTCGACCAAGGTGATGGCCCGGGCCAGGGCACGGCGATCACCGCTGCGAAACCGGTCAAGTAGTTCTGTCATACCTGCCTCACGTGCGCCTTCGTGAATGTGATGATCTCCTCGAGGTCCGAGCCGGGGCCGTAGACTGCCGAGACGCCGGCCTCCTTCAGCGCGGCGATATCATCCTCCGGGATCACACCGCCCGCCAGGAACAGCACGTCTTCGACGCCCTGGGTCTTGAGTAGATCGATGAGCTGCGGAATCAGTACCGTATGGGCACCTGCCAGGGAAGAGACGGCCACAACGTCCACATCCTCCTGGAGGGCGGCGTCGGCCACCTGCTCAGGCCGCTGGTAGATACCCGTGTAGATCACCTCGAACCCGGCGTCCCGGTAAGCCCGGGCGACCACCTTGGCCCCCCGGTCGTGGGCGTCGAGGCCCAGTTTGGCAACGAGCACTCGCAATTTCCGTTCCATGATTGTGGCAAATCCCCCTCTAGTAGACGGACTCCTCGCGGTACTCGCCCCAGAGCTCCCGCCAGACTCCGCAGATCTCGCCTTCAGTGCAGTACGCTCGGACACATTCGATGATGTAGGGCATCAGATTCTCCGAAGTGGTCTGGGAGGCCCGACGGAGTTTGGTCAGTGCAGTCGCAGCCCGGCTCTGATCCCGCGTCGCCCGCACCTGCTGCGTCCGTTCGATTTGCCGCCGCTGCATTTCCGGGTTGAGCTTGAGGATATTCGTGTTGACCTGCTCCGCCGCCTCGGCGTACGCGCTGACACCCACGACCTTATAGTCGCCGCTCATAACCCGGCGCTGGAAGCGGTAGGCCGAATCGGCGATCTCCCGCTGAAAGAAGTTCTTTTCAATGGCCTTGACCACGCCGCCGAGGGCATCGATGCGGGCGAAGTAGTCCAGCGCCTCTTGCTCCAGCTTGTTGGTCAGGCTCTCCACGAAGTAGGATCCTGCGAGCGGGTCGACCACGCTGGCGACGCCGGACTCCTCCGCGACGATCTGCTGGGTGCGCAGGGCGATGCGGACGGCCTCCACAGTGGGGAGGGCGAGCGCCTCGTCATACGAGTTCGTATGCAGCGACTGGGTACCGCCCAGCACGGCCGCCAGCGCCTGCATGGCCACCCGGACGATATTGTTCTCAGGCTGCTGGGCCGTCAGCGTGACGCCGGCGGTCTGAGCATGAGTCCGGAGCATCCAGGAACGGGGGTTCTTGGCGCCGTACTTCTCCCGCATCACCCGCGCCCAGATGCGCCGGGCGGCCCGGAACTTGGCGATCTCTTCGAAGAAGTCGTTATGCACATCGAAGAAGAAAGAGAGGCGTGGTGCAAACTCATCCACGTCGAGGCCGACCTTCATGGCCGCTTCGACGTAGCACATGCCGTCTGCCAGGGTGAAGGCCAGCTCCTGCGCGGCTGTGGCGCCCGCCTCTCGGATGTGGTACCCCGAGATGGAGATTGTGTTCCATTTCGGGACATGCTCGGCAGTGAAGGCCATCACATCGGTAATCAGTCGTAGGGACGGTTCAGGTGGATAAATGTAGGTCTTCTGCGCAATGTAATCCTTGAGAATATCGTTTTGGATGGTCCCGGAGACCTGGTCCCACGTGACACCCTGCTGCTCCGCCACGACCAGGTACATCGCCAGGGCGATGGAGGCCGGCGGATTGATGGTCATGGAGGTCGAGACTTTGTCCAGTGGGATCCCGTCGAACAGGATCTCGAAATCCCGCAGGGAGTCGATGGCTACGCCCAGCTTGCCCACCTCGCCGTTGGCGTAGGGGTGGTCGGAGTCGTAACCCAGCAGAGTGGGCATGTCGAACGCGGTGGAGAGCCCGGTCTGGCCCTGACTGAGCAGGAACTTGAACCGCTCGTTGGTCTGCTCGGCGCTCCCGAACCCGGCGAACTGGCGCATGGTCCAGAGCTTGCCCCGGTACATGGTCGGATGGACGCCACGGGTATAGGGATACTCACCCGGCTCACCCAGGTCCGTCGCGTAATCGAACCCGTCTACGTCCGCAGGCCCGTAGACTCGCTTCACTTCTCTGTCGGACACCCCTGCGAAGCGCGGTTTCCGCTCATCGCCTGCCATTATGCTTGCCACCCCTCATTCGCTTCACCATCGCCTGCGGGGGTCTCTTCCCTACCAAACGTTTGGTACGTGATAAACCCCGGTCACAAGCGGTTTATCTCATGTATACTTCGACCCCTCCGTGCAGTTGTCCTGCTCTCGGATTGCAGATCAGGTTGTCCGCTTGCGTAGCAGTGCTGTGAGGATACGTGCCTTTACGTGTGCGTGAATCGCCAGTTGGGGCGCCACAAATGCCAGCATCGCTGCGTTCGGATTGATGGCCGGGTTGAAGACGCGCAGCGTCGGGGCCAGCGCCGCCAGCGCTGCCACGGGAGAGAGGGCCGCCAGGGCGCAAATCGGGCAGATCGCTGCCAGTTGCACAATCGGATCACCAAATACCTCGTAGGTTACGGGCTCCTCGGGTCGCGTGTGGCTCAAGCCACCCCCTCCTCGCAACCCGGGGGGGCTACCGCCCCCCCGGGTTTGGATCACGAGTCCTAGATGCCGAAGAAACCCTTACCGAATGGTTTCGTCACCAGGCCGCCCTTGCTGCTGAGCGCCAGTGCGGGAGCGGCGGCGGGGTTGAACGCCAGGAGCGCAGCATTGGGATTGATCGCCGGGTTGAAGATATTGAGCGCCGGGCTGAAGGCAGCCAGGGCTGCAAACGGGTTGGTCGCAGCCAGCGCCGCGAACGGGCTGAGCGCGGCCAGCTGAGTCGCTGGGTTCTTGAAGACACCCAGTGGTGCGTCGAAGAATCCGAACTCCATGCTGGAACCTCCTTACAAGCAATGGGGGGGGCCTAGGGCCCCCGCCCAAAGCATCTCAGCAGTTAAATGCCGACGAAAGGCGCCTTGCCGGCCTTCCCTAAGCCACCCTTCCCTAAGCCACCCTTGCCAAACGCAAACGGGTTGACCTTTCCGAATGGTAGGTTGGCGAGGCCCTGCGCGCCACTCAGCGCGAGGGAGGGTGCCGAACCGGGGTTGAACTGCAGCAGGGCTGCATTCGGGTTGATCGCCGGGTTGAAGATGTTCAAGGTCGGACTCAGGGCTGCCAGCGCTGCCGTCGGATTGGAGGCAGCCAGGGCCGCAAACGGACTTACCCCGCCCAATTGAGTCAAGGGGTTGGCGAAGATCTGTCCGGGGGCGCTGAGCGGCGAGATGCCGGCGGCCAGCGGTGCCGCGGCTGCAGCGGCCGCTGCGAGCGGCGATACGGCTGTAGGCGTGATGGCCGCGGCGCTTAGGCCCAGCTGGCTGAGCAGGGTGGCCAGCATCTGGTCCGTTGTCGTTGGAGTCACAGCAGTGGTTGGCGTGGTCGTGACAGCGGTGGGTATCACCTGCTGCACCACGGGCGCAGCCACGGTAGTCCCGGCCACGGTCGGGCACACGGCCGTTAGCGGCCTCGTGACAAAGGGCGGGCACGTGACGACTGTGGCCGGGGACGATGTGGTGGTGATGACACGATGGTGGTCGTGCACGAACGGGAACCTCCCTTCAGACTGTACGCGGATGAGCGCCACCCCGAGGGTGCAACGTCTCCACTTTTAGCTTATGTAACCGTCTCTGGCAGGTGCATTATGCCTGCCATTTGGCTGTGTTCCGCTTACAGAACCTTCGTGGCCAGCACCCCTTCGGCCCGATATCCGTGCCTGGCCGAGAAGCGAAGTGCGGGCAAGCTGTGCATCCCTGTGATCATCTTCAGCTTGCGCAGCCCCAGGCGAGTGAACAGCCCTTCGGCCTGACTCTGCAGTCCGGTGCCTACGCCACGTCTGCGATGGTGAGGGGCCACCCAGAGATCCATCAAGACGCCGCTGGGCTCATCCGTCGTCCCATCAGCCGAGGTCGCGAGCAGCGCAAATCCGACCGGCTCGGCATCGCTCTGCGCCAGAATGGCTGTGCCCCAAGGCGACGATAGTGTCTCGCGCAGGCGCAGTTGCCCGCGCTGCACAATGTCGGCGGGGAGGGCCTCGGCCTGTTCCGTCGGTGAAAGACTTTCCCAGGCCGCAGCCCCGGCCGCCTGGTCGAGCCATCGGAGGTCTGTAGGGTGCCAAATCCGGTACCAGTGCATACCCGCACTCCTTTCGCACACAGCCATGGTATGAAGCAGCTCCCGCCGGGGTACCAGCCGGGGCGCAGCGGCGTACGCTGGGTCAGGCGGGCACCTTGGCGGTGGCGCCGATCTGAACACGGAGGAGGAACGGTTATGGCACGGGTAAGGCTCTGGCAATCACCAGACCTGCCCTACCTTCAGCGCATGGCGATTCTGATGACCTGGCATGTCACACCGGCGGACGACAAGGCTGCGACAACCCCCGAAGTCATTGCCCACAACGCACTGCTGAATCTGGACCGGGTGCTGGGCACACCGGGCGGTACGGCGGTGGTAGCCGAGGAGGGCGGGCGTCCCGTTGGGTTCTTACTGATCGGTATCCAGCCCCACGAGCGGACGGGCGAGCCGCAGGGCTACATGGCGGATATCTTTGTGGAGCCCGAGCACCGCGGGCAGGGCATCCCCCGGGAACTTCAAACGATGGGGGAGGCGTACATGCGACAGTTGGGCCTGCGCCGGTCACTCTATTGGATTCACACTGGCAACCGGCAAGGCCAGCGGGCAGCGTTCGACCATGGGGCCAAAGTGCGAGGGCTGGTCATCACCAAAACACTGAACGGGGCAGGCACGTAGGCCTGCCCCCTCCTGGCTCGCTCCGGGACAAAATCCGGCATTTGGAAGTGTCAGCATCTCACCCAACCGAATATTCCCTCCATGAGTGCCTGAAGGAGGGATCCCGGTGACCACATCAGGTTTGCGGCGGTGGAGCGCCTTGCTACTATTGGCTGCACCCCTCCTCGTCCTGGCAGTGCCGGGGGCCGGGTCAGGGGCCGGAGCCCCGGACAGCGGCGAGCCCCGCATCGCCCGCTCGGCCCTGAGCGAATCGGTCCGCCTGATGGTCCAGCTCCAGAGTTCCCCGCTGGCGGATGAACCGGGGGGACAGGCCCTGGGGGACCGGGCAGACCAGTTGCGGCGTGAGCACTCGGCCTTCCGGCAGGGGCTGGAGCAGGCCGGGATCGCCTTCCGCGAGCTAGGCGAGTACAGCAAGCTGTTCAACGGCATGTCGGTACAGGTCAGCGTCGCCGACGCGGGGCGCATTGCCGGCATGAAGGGCGTGAGCGGGATCTTCATCTCCCGTGCGACCCAGCTCCCCACCCCGCAGCTCTTCTCCTCCGTGAAGATGATTGGGGCGCCCCGCGCCTGGGCGGGTGACCCCGCCCGGGCGATCCCTGGTGTGGACGGCTCCGGGGTGACTGTCGCGATTATCGATACCGGTATCGATTATACGCACCCGGATCTCGGCGGCTGCTTTGGCGAGGGCTGTCGTATCGTGGCGGGGTACGACTTTGTCGGGGACAAGTTCAGTGGAGATAACATGCCTATCCCTGACCCCGATCCCATGGACCAGAACGGCCACGGCACCCACGTGGCCGGGATCATCGGGGCGAGCGCCGCGAGCGAAAACGGTGTGACAGGCGTCGTACCGGGCGTCAAATTCGTCTCCCTCAAGGTCTTCGGGCCCGAAGGTCACACGTGGGACGACATCATCTTGCAGGCGCTCGAGACCGCATATGACATGCGTGTGGACGTGGTGAACATGTCCCTGGGCTCAGCGTTCCAATGGCCGCAGTATCCCACTGCTCAAGCTGTGCAGCGGCTCGCCGACAAGGGGATTGTGGTCGTAGCGTCGGCCGGTAACAGCGGGGCCTCGGGTGAATTCGCAGCGGGCGCCCCGGCCGTGGGCACCGGAAGCCTGGCCGTTGCCAGCTTCGAAAACGACTCCGTGCGGCATATGGCCTTCCTGGACCCTGCCGGTAACGCCATGGCCTACGAGAAGATGGAGCATTCGCCCGCCCCGCCCACCAGTGGCACGTCCGCAGAGCTCGTCTACGTGGGTCTGGGCAAGCAGGACTCGGACTTTCAGAACCCTGATGGTTCTAGCAAGGTCACAGGCAAGGTCGCCCTGATGTCCCGCGGCGAGGTCACATTCCTGGCCAAAAGCATGAATGCCAAGCGCTTTGGGGCGGTCCAAGCCGTTGTCTTCAACAACAAAGACGGTTTCTTCCGGGGGACCCTCCAATCTGCTGGGTCGTACATTCCCACCCTCTCCATCGCCAAGGGCGACGGCCTGCGCCTGGTGGACCTGATCAAGAAGGGCCCGGTGCAGGTGACCTGGACCGACAAGCCGCAACTCTTCGCCAGCGACACCGCCGGGCTGTTGTCGGAGTTCAGCTCCGCCGGGCCGGCGCCCGACCTGTCGGTCAAGCCGGACGTCACGGCGCCGGGCGGGAGCATCTACAGCACATTCCCGGTGGCGCAGGGCAGCTATGCGACCCTGTCGGGGACCTCCATGTCCTCCCCGCACGTGGCCGGTGCCGCCGCCCTGGTGCTCCAGGGCCGGCGGGAACAGACAAAGGGCGGGGCGGCCGTGGTCAAGCCGACGGCCGTGCGGACCCTGCTAATGAACACGGCCCAGCCCCGAACGGAGGGCCCCGACAGCCCCGACCTGTACCCCGTGCAACGGCAAGGCGCGGGCATGATCGACGCCTGGCGGGCGATCACCGCCAACCAGCGGGTACTGCCCGACAAGATCGCCCTCGGCGCCATGAAGAGCGGCGCCTACATGGAGCAGACCATCGTGATCGAGAACCTGAGGAACTCCGCTGAGACCTACCAGTTCACCGCTACGGGCGGAGAGGCCCTGCCTGTGAAGTTGGACGCCCCCCCCGGGGGCCTTACCGTCAAGGCCCGCCAGACCGGCCACGTAAAGGTCAGCATGAGAGTCCCACCGGAACTGCCCGACAACGCTTTGTTCTCCGGGTGGATTGGCGTGATCGACAGTGCAGGCGAGACCGTCGCCCGGATTCCCTACCTGGGCTTCAAAGGCGACTATCAGGCGTCCACGGCGCTGGACCCGCTGATTTTCGGCCTCCCCTGGCTCGCCAGGCTAGACGGGCAGTGGCTGCGGAAATCGGCGGCGATCGAGATCCACCCCAACTGCACTTGTGACGCCAAGTACGCCTGGCTCATCTTCAGCCTGGCCCGCCAGCCTCAGGACCTGCGCCTGGAGATCTGGGAGCCCGCCACCGGCCGCCGCTGGGGCAACGCCTTCCGGATCGAGTACGTGGGCCGCTCCGATGGCGGCATCGAACTCTTCCTCTGGGATGGGACCAACGACAAGAATCGAGAGATGCCGACCGGAACCTACACGCTCCGACTGATGGCCCTCCGGCCGCTGGGCGATCCGAACAACCCCAACCACTGGGATGTTTGGCAGACCGGCACGATCAAGGTGGTGTGGAATTAGCAGATCGGGAATAACCATCATGCCGCCTTTTCATCTCATTGCCGCTCGCGCTCATGGTCCCCTCGGGCTACAATAGAGGCGAGGGGAGGGAACGCCCATGCGTAGTCTGCAGGCATGCATCCACATCAACGCCCCGGTGCAGACCGTGCGGGACCTGACCGATGCCCAGCACCGGTCGGCATGGCTGGTGATCGGCGGCTACAGGTGGGTCAGAACTGTGGACGAGTCCTGGGAAGCCACCGAATGCGAAGGTGGGACTCGCCTCTCCATGCAGCTGCGATACCAGTCGCGGGTGCCATTCATCGAACCTCTGCTGACCGATGGGTTCCCCCACCAGGTCGTGTCCAGCCTCAACCGTTTGAAGGCGATGGCCGAGACAGCGATCCACTGACTGCTACCCCCGGACCACCTCCGGGGTTTTTTCTTGGGTCGGCGCGGCCGCAAGGCGACGCGGCGCCGGCCACAGCGCCGCGGTCCACCCCTTGATCTGGCGCCCGAGCAGGAAGATCTGACCCTCCGTGCTCTCAACCCGATACCATTCGCACCCGGCCGGGTCGCTCCAGTGGGCGTGCAGCACGGCCAGTTCGTACATGCGGCCGCGCCAGCGCCAGGAGGCAGGCATGCCTCCCCACTTGATGATCAGGCTGGGCTCAGTGCCGCAACGATTCAAGGGAGACAGCACGGCCATGGGCGATCCCTCCCGGACAGGTGTTCGGTTTCACTACCAGAGTCGCCGAAGCTCCGCCGGATTCCTCGCGCCAAACAAAAAAACCCACAGGACATCTCCTGCGGGCGGGTTCCCATCAGATTAGAGATCGACCCACACGTCGCCCCAGTTCTGGATGGCTTCCACCACGGGTTCCAGGGCGAGCCCTTTGCCCGTGAGTTCA
>DAHVXO010000304.1 GCA_027356675.1 Symbiobacteriaceae bacterium
CGGGGAGCGCCTGGTCAACGATGTCTCCCCCAAGGACCGGGACATAGCCATGGTCTTCCAGTCCTATGCCCTCTATCCCCACATGAACGTCTACGACAACATGGCCTTCGGGCTCAGGATGAGGAAGCTCTCACGCGGAGAAATCGACAGGCGGGTCAAGGAGGCGGCGGGCATCCTCGGCATAGAGATGCTCCTTGAGCGGAAGCCGAAGCAGCTCTCCGGTGGGCAGCGGCAGCGGGTGGCGCTGGGAAGAGCCATCGTGAGAGAGCCAGCGGTCTTCCTGATGGACGAGCCGCTCTCCAACCTGGACGCCAAGCTGCGCGTGCAGATGCGCACCGAACTTTCCAAGCTGCACCTGCGCCTGCAGACCACGACCATCTACGTCACCCATGATCAGGTCGAGGCCATGACCATGGGCGACCGCATCGTCGTCATGAAGGACGGCATCATCCAGCAGGTGGCGCCGCCGCAGGAGCTCTACGATCAGCCCACCAATCTCTTCGTGGCCGGGTTCATCGGCTCGCCTGCCATGAACTTCCTGAAGGGCAGCATCTCCGGCGACGGCACCGCCTTCGACGGTGGCACCTTCAAGCTGAACCTCCCCGCCTCCTTGCAGACCGCTGTGCGGCCGTACGCCGGCAAGCCCGTCGTTCTGGGCATCCGCCCGGAGGATGTGGAAGCCGATCCCGCCTTCGTCGAAAGCCATCCCGGCGCCCGGGTCCCAGCGAAGATCGAAGTGGTTGAGCCTCTGGGTTCCGAGATCTTCCTGTACCTGAGCACCGGCGAGAACCAGGTCACAGCCCGGGTGGAGCCCTCTCTGCGGTTCCGTCCCGAGGAACAGATTACCCTGGCTCTGAACACCGACAAGGTACATCTGTTTGATGCAGAGACGGAGAAGGCCATCCGCTAGCACGGTTGCGAACCCAAACAAGGCCATCTCCCAACGGAGATGGCCTTCGCTAACACCGGAGCGACAGGCGGGGGTGGGGGAAGGTTGCAGCCCGGAATCAGCGCGGGAGCCTTTACCATGGATCGGGCGGGAGCGACATTACTGGAACGGGTGATGCTGACGGTCCGGTGCCACTGGTTCAACGCCAAAGCCACGGACCTGCGTTGTGCTGTGGGGTTGGTGGAGTCCGGTGGTGAGCTCATCAGCCTCATCGACAGCGACCCCGCCGAAGCGGATGCGCTGCTGGCCGAAGCCGCCCTGCGGGGCGCCTATGTGGTAACCACCACATTCTCCCGGCCCTCCGATCTGTCTCTGCGGCTACGGCGCCAAGGGTTTCGCCTGATTCAGCGGCATGGGGTGTACGTGTATGACCCTGCCGCCACGGCATTACCCGCCCGCGCAGAGCGACGGGGACTGCTCTCCCGCCTGATCTGGCGAGAACCGCTGCCCGTGAACATTCGAAAGGTGGACGCCGGGGAGATCCCGGTCTGGAATGAAATTTGCTGGCGAGCCTTCGGACCCCGGGGCACCCTCGAAGCCTCGCTGCGTGAGAAGCAGCAAGCCTTTCATAGCATGGCGGGGCGCGGTAGCTGGTTCTTGGCAGCGGTCGGGGAGCGGGCAGTCGGAACGGCCTGCCTCTTCCGCTCACCGGAGGCGTCTCAGGTCCTTGCCGTTGGTACCATCCCCGCCTACCGGGGACGCGGCGTAGCCGCGCGCCTCATGGAGACGGTCATCCATGACTGGCGCTTGGAAGGCGGGGGACCATTGTTCCTCGACACCAACCCGGGGGGTGTGGCCGAACGCCTCTATCTGCGCATCGGGTTCCACCGCTTCTACATGCGGGAACTCTACGCGCCCGTGCGTGGGGTCGGCTTGACTTGATCCGGGGCACAGGATATGATTGGGAAAGATTTCATGTTGGATCGATGGGAGGGCGAAGCGCCCATGCTCACAACCCAGACCCTACTGCACTCCAAGGTCTTCGGCGATTATCTCTCTGCGGGCAAACCGCTGGAGTACCGGCGAGCGGAATGGCAGGAATTGAACAAAGGCAAGGAGCGTTCCGTCCGGCTGATCGTGCGGGCAATGCTTGGGATCCCCAGCGCCCATCACGGCGAGCAGGAGTACGCAATGTGGTGCTTTCAGTTCCCGGAAAATGCCCTCCTGGTGGCGTACTTGCAGCGCGGTAGCGTCATGGACCTGTACGGGGCCAACGAGGAGCACAAGGACCTGCGCGAGGCCGTGGATTTCCTGATCGCTGAAGTTACCACCCGCCTGAAGACGCTCTAGAAAAGCGAATGCCGCCCCTTGGGGCGGCATCGTTTGCGGGCGAGCTTTCGTCTAACGGGTGGTCGTGGATACGGTCCCACCGGACAACTGCTGCTCAGCCTGAGCGATCATGGTCTTGACCATCTGCCCGCCAACGGAGCCGTTGACACGGCTGGGGCGGTCGCCGCCGTACCCCGAGAAGTTGCCGAGTCCGAGCTGTTGAGCCGACTGCTGCTTGAGAGTCTCTAGTCCGGCCCGAGCCTGTGGAATCAGGATCTGGTTGCTAGTGTTGGTCGCCATCTCTCATCTGCACCTCCGTTGGATTTCTGATATTACTGTCCCTTGTCTGATGAATTTGTATTCCCGTGAAATGCTGGAGGCCTCGGTAATCGTTGTCAATCCAGCTTGCGGGTGAGGCCCGCCGCTACACGAAGCAGTTCAACGGAAGGGTCGCTCGGATTGCACACCATTCAAGGACTCTTGAGGGACTATGGGTATATATCACTTGTCGTGGTCCTTCTGCTGGACAGTTCTGGCGTGCCATGGCCGACCGAGGCCACGTTGGTGGTGGCGGGAGTGGCGGCCAGGAACGGGCATTTCAACTTGGCGCTGGCCGTGGCCGCATCGGCCTTTGGGTCGGCCCTCGGTTCAGCTTTGTCCTATTACCTGGGGCGCCGAATGGGTCCCAAACTGATGCGGCGGATTGCCCAGTTCTTCCGGCTGACGCCTGAGCATATGGACAAGGTCGACGCCTGGTTCAAGCGCTACGGCGACAAGGCGGTCTTCTTCGGGCGCTTCATCCCATTCGTACGCAACTTCTCCGGCTTCCCGGCCGGTGTGGGTCGCGTCGAGTTCAAGAAGTATCTGGTTTACTCCCTCGCGGGGTATACACTCTATATCAGTTTTGCCCTCTCCCTGGGCTATCTGGGATCCTCGCTGGCCAGGATCATCCAGGAGTTTGAGTTCCTGCTCTGGATTGTGATCCCGGCGGCACTGCTCTTCGTCTGGTTCCGCTGGGGCCGCAAATGGCGACAAAAGCTATGGGGGAAGGGTTAAACCCTTCCCCCATGTCCCTGCACCACCTGGACGGCTTCGTCGACCCGGTCCGCCGTGGTCACCACCGTAACCAGGAACGTCGGGAAATCCCCGGTGAGCGGCCCGGCCATGCCGCTGGCCTCCGGCGTGGCGTTCAGCAACACCCTGACGTCGTCATCGAGTAGCTTCTCGTGGCCGAACAACGTGGCGGTCACCGCGCTGCGTTCCCCGCCCAAAGCAACCCGATCCTGATTAGGCTCCGGATCATAGCCGAATGCGCCAACCTGGTCGAACTGGACCTCAGTAAACCCGGCCTGCCGTAAGGCGGCCTCAGCGGCCTGCGCCGCCGGCCCAGTCTCGAAACTGGCCAACACGGACCGCTCCCCGGGTTCCAACTTCATGTCCGCAGCCTCCTCCTCGTGGGGCGTGGGCCTGATACTCACCGGGTAGCTTCATCTGCCCGATAGACTTTCATGCGGAGGATCGCATATGAACTGGTGGGAAGATGCCGAAGCACGTGCTCTGCGTGCCCGCAGCCCGGCTGGCGCCGGCCACCTGCTCTGGCAGCGGCTGCAATCCGCTGGGCTTGACCCTGAATTGACGGCCACGCCGGCGCATGACCTGGCGCGACTCTATGACCTGTGCACAGACTTCGTGAAACTGCTGGAGGGTGTCCTCGTCCTATCAGACGGGGACCTACCCGGTCTGCGCCGCCAACTGCTCATCCTCCAGCGCTGGGCTCAGTATGCCTCCCATTGGGCGGACCTCTCCGCGCCAGCCTTCAACCAGTTGATGGACGCCCTGGATCTGGGGCCGGAAACCCTGGCCCGGCGCGCCGATGACCCGGAGGACCCCGCCGACGCCGCACCGGCCGAACAGGCGAAGGTTGACGGCCGCTATCGCTACTGGCACCTCCTATATGAACGGCTGGACCTGAAGTTTGCCGCCGCCGGCCTGGCTGAACAAGTGCGCAGGGGCCTGGCCCGCAGCCTGGCAAGGCTGTATGAGGAGGCCCTGGTGACCGTTCGGGTGGTAAGTAGCCTGGAGCGGGAGGCAAACCCCCGGTTTCGCCAGGTAGCGCGCACCCTGCTCACTGTCAATACGACGTGGCATTTCGACCTCGGGCCCAATCACCTGGGGCCAGGGCGCGCCCGGTCCGCCGGCGCAGGCACTCTGGGCGTTCAGACCTGGCTGTTGCTGGCCCTCGCACGCGACGGCCTGTCGACCAGTCCTTAACCTTGACAGAAAGTACAAACAGACCTATGATAGATGGTAAGTTCGTCCGAGTCTGTCTGCCATAAGGTTGTTCGATAGATGAGGCCAATGGCCTCCGACCAGTAGGTCATCACGAGTTTATTCTCGTTTTTGCTGCTAGCGCATTCGCCTTGGCATAAAGTCAAGGTTAATTCATATAGGCAAAACCGACCTGGTCAACAACCCTTTCGCGGCCCCATACGGGACCTGCGAATCCATTGCAGCAACTGGACGGACCGAACGCAGGTCCGTTTTTTTCGTGTCTCGCTTCTTTTGCTCGTGCATTTTCGTTCTGCTACACAGCAACCGAACAACAGGGGGTGAAACGGATTCTTACTGTCTTGCTGATTGTACTTGGACTGATTGTTGGAGGTGCTGCCGGCGCTGCCGGTGGTTACCAGTGGTATCAGACGCAGGCCCAGAAGCGGCTGCACTCCGCCGAGTCCCGCGCCCGGAGCGTGGTGGACGAGGCGGTGAAGGAAGCCGAGGCCAAGAAGAAGGAAGCCGTTCTGGAGGCCAAGGAAGAGGTCCACCGACTCCGCAGCGACTTTGAGCGTGAAAGCAAGGAACGGCGTACTGAGGTCCAGCGCCTCGAACGGCGCCTGATGCAGAAGGAGGAGACCCTCGACCGCAAGGTCGAGGCGCTCGAGCGCAAAGAGGAAACCCTGACCCGCAAGGAGCGCGATGTGGAGCGCCAGGTCCAGGCCGCTCAGGAACTCACCAACAAGCAGCTGGCCGAATTGGAGCGCATCTCCGGCCTGACCACCGAGGAGGCTCGCAAGATCTTCCTGGCCCAGGTCGAGCAGGAAGCCCGCGCCGACGCCGCCCGCCTCATGCGGGAGATCGACTTTGAAGCGAAGGATACCGCTGAGAAAAAGGCCCGTGAGATCGTGGGCATCGCGATTCAGAAGGTCGCCGCTGACCACTCTTCCGAGCTGACAGTCTCCGTGGTCCAGCTGCCCAACGATGAGATGAAGGGCCGCATTATCGGCCGCGAGGGCCGCAACATCCGGACGCTGGAAACGCTGACAGGCATCGACCTGATCATCGATGACACGCCGGAAGCGGTGGTACTCTCTGGGTTCGACCCGGTGCGGCGTGAGGTCGCCAAGATCGCCCTGCAGAAGCTCATCGCCGACGGGCGGATCCATCCCGCTCGCATTGAAGAGATGGTGGAGAAGGCCCAGCGCGAGGTGGAGACCCGGATGCGCGAGGAGGGCGAAGCCGCCTGCTTCGAGCTCGGGATCCACAACCTCCATCCGGAACTGATCAAGCTCCTGGGTCGGCTTCGGTTCCGCACCTCTTACGGTCAGAACGTGCTCAAGCACTCTGTGGAGGTGGCGCACCTCGCCGGCGTCATGGCAGCCGAACTCGGTGTCAACGTCGAAGTCGCCAAGCGTGGCGGCCTCCTGCACGATATCGGCAAGGCCGTCGACCACGAGATCGAGGGACCGCACGTGGCGATCGGCGTCACGCTGCTCAAGAAGTACAAAGAGACCAGCGAAGTCATTCACGCCATGGAGTGCCACCACGGTGACGTGGAGCCCCGCAGCGTGGAAGCCGTGCTGGTCACCGCTGCGGATGCCATCTCGGCCGCCCGGCCGGGCGCCCGCCGCGAGACACTCGAGACTTACATCAAGCGTCTGGAGAAGCTGGAGGCCCTGGCCGATGGCTTCGAAGGCGTCGAGAAGTCCTTCGCCATTCAGGCCGGACGCGAGATTCGGGTCATGGTCAAACCTGAGCGCATCGACGACTACGCGGCGATCAAGATGACCAAGGAGATCGCCAAGAAAATCGAAGATGAGATGGAGTACCCCGGCCAGATCAAAGTGGTAGTGGTGCGGGAGACTCGAGCAGTCGAGTACGCCCGCTAAGCGAACCTTATCGCTTCTTAACACGTCTTAAGGATGCAAGCGGAAGCCGGCGAGGCACCCTTCGCCGGCTTCTCATCCGTCAAAAGGAATTGCACTCCTTGTGCACGAAGCATAATACGCGGTTTGCATGAAAGAGGTGATCTCTATGGGACACCGCAAGAGCGATGAACCCACCTCCCGCAGCGTCGGCCTGTTGATTAGTATGCTCGTTCGCTACCCGGAGGTAGGCACGGTCAAGTACGATCCCCGCCATCAGACCATTCGCATGGGCCTCCTGGCGTCCGGAACGCTGGAGGAGACCGAATTCCAGCGCATGCGTCAGCGGTTGATCGACACACTGGAAGTATACAATCTATTGGATCAGCGGCGTCTGGCGGTCCTCGAGGTCACGCACGAAAGCTTCGACAATCTCACGGCGTTCGCGATCACCCGGGATGTGGGCACCATGTCCCCCCCGGAGATCTGGACCATCGTCGAGTTCCTCCGGGACTGGTTCGCCGGGAGTCTGGTGACCGAGCCAGTCGACCTTGGCGGCGAGGACGAGATGCTCGCCCAGGATGAGATGATCGAAGAGATCCTGGACGACCTGGAAGGCGGAAAGGGCGCACACGACCTGATTGCCATTCGGGAAGAGGGTCGGGTCATGGTCTTCTCCAAATAGGGTAGTGGAAGGGCCGCCTGGTGAGGCGGCCCTTTTTTTGTGATCTTTTTTGTTTTCCCTTCGAACATTTCAGGTGTGATGTACGTATGAGGGAGTGAGGGCGATCTGAAAAAAGGAGAACAGCGTCACGGGCGGAACCAAGCAAAGGGGGAAGGGCTAAAGTCACCCCGAGCACATGGGCGGCCTCCGGGTCAGGTATAATGGACCTGACAGGCGCCCGCCACAAGCTGCAGGGGCCGGAGCAATTGATACAGTACAGGAGGAGCACACTTGCGGGTTCTGTTCTTTGGCGACGTGGTGGGGCGGCCCGGACGGGATGTCCTCGTCCGGCGGATGCACGCCCTGCGCCGGTCACTGGGGGCCGACGTGGTAATCGTAAACGGGGAGAACGCGGCCGCAGGTGCGGGGATTACCAGCCAGATCTGCCGGGAATTCTTCGACCTTGGCGCCGACGTCGTGACCCTGGGCAATCACGCCTGGGATAAACGTGAGATCGTCACATACATTGACGAGGAACCCAGGCTGATCCGACCGCTGAACTTCCCACCCGGAACGCCGGGGTTCAGCTCTTACGTGGTCAAGCGGGGATCCCAACCGGTTCTCGCCGTCGTGCAGGCCCACGGTCGGGTCTTCACGCCGCTTCTGCTCGACGACCCCTTCCGGGGCCTGGAGCAGGAGATCGAACGGCTCAGTAAGGTGACGCCCAACATTGTTGTGGACTTCCACGGCGAAGCCACATCCGAGAAGAGTGCGATGGGCTGGTTCCTGGACGGACGTGTCAGCGCCGTCATCGGCACGCACACGCACGTGCAGACGGCCGACGAGGTCATTCTACCCGGCGGTACCGCCTACATCACCGATGTGGGCATGTGCGGACCCTGGCTCTCCGTCATCGGGACGGACCGCCGGCTGGTGCTGGAGCGGTTCCTGACCCAGATGCCGGTGCGGCTGGAGGTGGCCAGAGGCCCTGCCATCCTCTCCGCTGTCCTGTTGGAGATTGACCAAGCCACAGGGCGAGCGACGGCGATTCAGCGAATTCAGGAACGTGATCTGCCAGAAGAGGCGCTTGATGGGGAACAAGGAAACTGATAACATGGATCCTGGTGGCAAACAAATTATGCCAGTGGAGGGGACATTTGTTATGGAAGTGTTGAAAGTATCGGCCAAGTCCAGCCCGAACGCGGTGGCGGGGGCCCTCGCCGGGTGCCTGCGTGAGCGGGGATCGGCCGAACTCCAAGCAATTGGGGCGGGTGCACTCAATCAAGCAGTGAAGGCGGTGGCCATTGCACGGGGGTTTGTGGCGCCAAGTGGCATGGATCTGATCTGCATTCCGGCATTCACGGACCTGAAGATCGACGGCGAGGAGCGCACAGCGATCAAGCTGATCGTCGAGCCACGCTGACCCCGGCTGCTTAGGTACATCTGCAACAAATCCGCCCGGCGCCGCCGGGCGGATTATTGTTTCCCGAGGAGGGTTTTCCCGCCGCCGGGTGGAAGCGAATCATTTATGACACCAAGTACCGCAAAGAGATGGGAGGGAGCCGGGGGCATCCAATGGCCCCGGCGCGACATGTCCACGAATCTACAACGAGCATCTGAATTGCACCGCCGGTACCCTGTGGTCGACGGACACGCTGACAGCATCCTGACGGTCATCGATGGTGTGCGCACCCTCAATGAGCGCTCGGAGAAGGGTCATCTCGACTTCCCCCGGGCTTTGGAGGCAGGCCTGGCCTGCACCGTGCAGGCAGCGTGGCCAGGCAATGAGTTTGCCAGCCTGCTTCCCAGGGAGGCTAGAAGCCGGTTTGACAGCATGCACCGCGACCCCCACCGGCGGGTCGCACAGGAGATCGACGCCCTGCGCAACCAGATCGATAACGCAGGCGGCTCCGTGCGGCTGGCCTTGACGGCCGCCGACGTGCGCGCGGCGCACGCGGCCGGTCAACTGGCCGTCCTGATCAACATCGAGGGCGCAGAGGCAGTTGAGGGCGACCTGGCGTTGCTGCGCAACTTCTACCGCCTGGGTGTCCGGATGATGGGCCTGGTCTGGAACTTCCCCAACAAGGTGACCGATGGGGCCGGGGACGAGGGCCGGGGTGCGGGCCTGACCAAATTCGGCCGCGCCGTCATCCGGGAGATGAACCGGCTAGGTATGCTCATCGACCTGGCGCACATCACGCCCACGGGCTTCTTCGAAGTGCTGGAACTGTCGACGGCGCCGGTGCTCTTCACCCACGGCAACTGCCACGCGCTCTGGCAGCACGCCCGCAATCTGACAGACGCGCAGATCAAGGCGCTGGCGGCCAAGGGCGGGGTCATGGGCATATCCGTCGTGAGTACCTTTATGGGTCCGGAGACAGCCACCCGCAAGACAGTGGCGGATCACATCGACCATGTGGTTCAACTGCTGGGGAGTGCTGATCATGTTGCGTACGGCTCCGATTTCGACGGCTGCACACCGCCACCCGGGCTGGAGGACGTGACCAAGCTCCTGGACCTCACGGCCGATCTCCTCGATCGCGGATATACCGAGGCCGATATGGCCAAGATCCTGGGTGGCAACTACCTGCGCGTATTCGAAGAGGTTCTGCGACCCTAATTGCGGGAGGGCTTTTCAGTGGATATTCGCACGAGTGCGCAGAACCTGGGCAGCGTCCAGACCGATGTGTTGGCTCTCTTCCTGGCCGAAGGCGAGTCGCTGCCCCTTGGGCTGGCCGGCGCTACGGCCCAGATCGTTCACAAGGCTCGGGAGGCCGGGGACTTCAAGGCCGGCTTCGGGGAGACGGCACTCTTCTACAGTGCGGGCGACATTGCTGCCCGCAAGCTCCTGCTGTGCGGGCTGGGCAACGCCAGCAAGCTCGACATTGGCCGCCTCCGCCGCGCTGCGGGTATCGCCGCCCGGGCGGGACGGCAGACCGGGGCCAAGGCCCTGGCGATCACCGTGCCATCCATCGCCGGGATCGCCCCCGCCAAGGCCGGCCAAATGGTCGCCGAAGGCGCTCTCCACGGACTTTTTCGCTTCAAGTCCTTCAAATCCGAGGCGAAGCCGCAGGCAGAGGTCGAGTCGCTGGTGCTGATCGCCAGCGGTGAGGCCGAAGCGGGTGTGGCCACCGGCAAGGCGATCGCACAGGCGGTCAACCTGGCCCGGGCTGCCAACTGGCTCCCCGGCAACCACCTGACGGCGACGAATCTGGCGGACCTGGCTCAGACGGTCTGCCGCGAGTCCGGCATCGAGATCACGGTCCACGACAAGGCGGGCTGCAAGGCCCTGGGCCTGGGCCTGCTGCTGGCGGTCAACCAGGGCTCGGTCGAGGAGCCGCGCTTCGTGGTCATGCGCTACAAGGGCAACGGCGGGCAGGGCCCGTGGCTCGGTCTCGTCGGCAAGGGCGTCACCTTTGACTCCGGCGGCATCTCCCTCAAGCAGAGCGAGAACATGTGGGACATGAAGCACGACATGTCGGGCGCCGGGGCCGTGCTGGGGGCCATGCAGGCCATCGCAGCCATCAAGCCCAAGGCCGACATTATGGCGGTCCTCGCCTGTACCGACAACCTGCCCGACGGCGGGGCCTACAAACCCGGCGACGTGATCGCGGGCCTCTCCGGCAAGACTGTCGAGATCCGGTCGACGGACGCCGAAGGCCGCCTGGTGCTCTCCGATGGTCTGGCGTATGCAGTCAAGCAGGGTTGCACCAAGCTAATCACGGCATCGACCCTGACCGGGGCCGTCAACATCGCCCTGGGACCGCAGCGCTACGGCATCGTGTCGAACAACGACGAGTGGGAGGCCCGGGTCTTCCAGGCGGCAGAGGAGGCCGGCGAACGCGGTTGGCGCCTCCCGCACGACGACGACTACTACGACCTGTTCAAGAGCCCCATCGCCGACATGTCCAACTCCGGCACCGGCCGCTCCGCCGGCACCGTGGTCGGTGGCCTCTTCCTGATGCGGCATGTGGACGGGACGCCCTGCGTCCACCTCGACATCGCTGCCCAGGCATGGGTGCACAAGCGCGATGACTACGAAGATGAGGGGGCCACCGGTGTCGCAGTGCGAACGTTCGTACAGGCCGCCGTCCGGTTCGCAGAGGAGAACTGATGCACTTGGTCCACATACCGATGCCCTCCCCTCAGGGGAGGGCCGACCTTCATACGCACACCACCGCCTCGGACGGGACGCTAAGCCCGTCCGAGCATGTACGGTGGGCGGCTGCGCAGGGTCTGGCTGCACTGGGGATCACGGACCACGATACGATTGCCGCCTGGCCGGAAGCGGCCCAGACTGGGCAGAGTCTGGGGCTGGAGATCGTCCCGGGTTGTGAGCTCTCCACGGAGGTCGGCGCCACGGAGGTGCACATCCTGGCGTATTACTTCGATCCGGTGGAACCCGCCATGGCAGCGCTACTGAGCCGCATGCGGGGCGGGCGCAGGGCGCGTGCCGCCGAGGCGGTCACCAAGCTGCATCGCCTGGGCATGACCGGGGTGAGCCTCGAGCGTATCCTCGAACTCGGGGGCGAAAGCGTGGGCCGGCCACACATCGCAAAGGCGATGGTGGAGGCCGGGTATGTCCGCTCTCTGGAGGACGCCTTCGACCGTTTCCTCGGCCGTGGCCAGCCCGGCTACGTGTCCAGACCCAAACTGACCCCTGAGGAGGCCATCGCGACCATCAAAGCGGCCGGTGGCGTACCTGTGGTCGCCCATCCCGGGCTGATTCGCGACGACAACTGGGTGCGGCGGTTCATCGCACACGGCGCCATGGGCATCGAGGCCTACCACACCGACCATGGGGACCACCAGCGCCAATTCTACGCCCGGTGGGCAATCGACGCCGGTCTGATCTGTGCGGGCGGGTCGGATTCCCACGGGCCCAAGGGCATGCGCACGGTGGTGCCGGGATCGGTCAGTGTGAGCATGGATGTGGTGGCGCAACTGAAGCAGGCAAGCGCCTACTGGCGGCGCCAACACCTGGGGGAGTAGTGTCTTCCCACACTCTGCCTGCCGAGGCATAGGACCGCACCGGAGAAGGTATAATAAGGGCAACGTGAGCGGTTTCGGCAGGGGAGGGGGTGCCATGCAAGAGTTGGATGAAGTGGGCGAGCTGAGACGGCGGATTCGGCTCCTGGAGGAGCGGGTGCAGGGGCTCCGGGCCAGCCGGCGCATCCTGATGAACCTGGTGGCCTCTCAGGAGCGGGAGAAGCGGGCCCGCATCCAGCGACTTGAGAAGGAGAACGTCCGCCTGCAACAGCAGAGCACCCGCTTCGCCAAAATCGTGCTGGAGCGGAACATCCGGATCATTCGGCTCCAGGAGTCGATGAAGCAGACGGATGAGGACATCTCCTGACTCCATCCATGCAGGTCTGTGTCATCATACGTACGACAAAGGCCAAAGGCTAAAAAGAAGGCCCCGAAGCACCAGGCTTCAGGGCTTTCGGCTATGCGGCTACAACGGTCGGCGGGCGGGGACCATGGTCTTTTCAGCCTGGACCTCCCCGGGCGGCTCAGGCTGGCTCTCCCAGTCCATATAGGGATCGCCGGGGAAGGCGGGGCGGTCACGGTGCCAATCCGGGGGCACCATCTGCCGGAGGGTGAGGGGTGCAGGCGGGAGCGAACCCTTCTGTTCACGCCACTGCGGAACCGACACATCGTTCTGTGTCATCTGGCACACCTCCTGTACAGGATTTGAGACCCGGACGTGAGGGTGGGGGACACGATTGGTGATGCGAGAATTCCAACCTCAATGCTAGCACCGTTGGCCTTCGCCGTGAAGAGCTTGCGTGGAAAATAGGATGCACGCTCGCTGCGCACTACATACGGAGCCGCCAGGCCAAGTGGGAAGAAGCCAGCGCCATCGGGAACGTTTGGTGGGTCGCTTGCATGCTTGAGGCCCGGCGCAGCGGCCGGGCCTCATCTACTGTGTAGGGATCAGATGCCGCCGAAACCGAACGCTCCAACGCCCAAAGCGGGGTTGTAGGCCGCGATGCCCGGGAGACCCGCCGTTGTCGGCAACGCCGAGGGTACTGTGGCCACCGTTGTGACGGGCACGGCGTACTCATACACACGATATACAGTAGCGTTGGCAGCGGGGACAAAGTGACCATCCGAGGAACCCTAGAGTGGTAATGGTTTGCGGGCAGTCGGTAGACGCGGCCTGAGGCCTAAAGGGGTGGGCCGCTGCCCTCGGCTTCAGGTATACTGCGGTCACTTTGCATAATCAACTCAGATTATGCAGTGCGCTACCTCTGGGCGCGGCATTCCATTTTCGTAGGAAAACACCGAGCGATTACTCGGCCTTGAGCCTGTCCGTCCGCCATCTGATCGCCAGAGCTTTCGACCGCTGACGCCCCGGCGACGGATCCTCGGAGATCGTGACCTTGTCGATCCACTGGTGGAAAAGCTTTCGCAGCGCCAGGGTGTCATCGAGTTGGACGAGCAGTCCATGCTCCAGCACATCCTTGATGTCGCGCTGAAGCTGCACGAGATCATCGTGGTCAGACCCAGTGCGCATCAGATCCTTCTGCAGCCTGGTCCGTTCGGCTTCGAGTTGGCGCACCTGCTGCTCCATCTGCTGGGTGACAACTCGCCGCACGGATTCGCTGAAATCCTCTGCAGCAAGCACAAACTGTGCGATTTTGTTGGCTGCCTGCTGGATCTCTGAATCAAGATTCGCCAGACGGCGCTCCAGACGGTGCACAGGGTTGTCCGACAGCCGGAAGTAATCCCAGAACTCACTGTCGTGCCGGATGGCCTCGAATTGCTCCTCAAGCTTCAAGAGGATCGTCTCGTGGAGCACATCCGCGCGGACATTCTGCTGATTACAGACGGCCAGGCCTTTGCGGAGTTTCGTGGCGCAGGTGTAATACTGATACCCCCGCTCGGGGTTGCGGCCGTGGTGGATCATGGGTCCGCCGCAATGGCCGCAGACCATGATCCCGGTGAGCGGGTAGCGGGCATTCGGGGGCTTGCGCTGTTTCAATCCCTCCGTCGCCCGGCTGCGCCGGTGGGCTTGCACACGCTCAAAGAGCTCCCGGGAAACGATGGGCTCGTGGGCGTCCTCCACGATGATGGCCTCCTGTTCGGGGATGAGCTCCAGCCGCCGGCGTTTCTTCCCAAACAGGTAGCCCCCAGAGCGTGAGTGCTCCAACTCCCGGGAGTACTTGTAGTTGTGCACACCGGCGATGAGGTCTCCCACATAAGCCCGGCGCGAGAGGATCCGCTGAATCAGCGTGACAGTCCAGATTCGCGGGTCCGCCTTCGCCCATTTGCGCCTCTCGTTGAAATGGTGAGCGATCCATGCGGCGCCCTTTCCCTGGCCCGCAAGCTCAAAGATGTCCACAACGACCGGCCGCAGCTGTGGCATGGGTTCGAGTTTCTTGCGCTGTGGGTTGTACTGAAAACCATACGGCGGGATTCCGCCCTTCCACTGGCCCTTCTTGGCCTTTTCGCGCATGCCGATCTTGACGGCGATCGATTTCTTGTCGGACTCCATGCGTGCGAGAAACGAATGCACGTGGAAGAGGGCCAGGGCACCCCCCTTGTCGCGGGAGTCAAAGCCCTCTTCCAGGGACTTGACCCGGACACCCTTGCCGTCCAACCATTCCAGGAACATCTTGGCCTCAGATTCGTCGCGGTTAAACCGCGATAGCCCCTTGATGAAGAGGCACCGGACTTCACCGTGCTCCACGGCGTGAATGAACTGTTTCATCGCCGGTCGTTCGAGGAGTGACACCTTGTAGCCCGAGACCCCGTCGTCCCGGAAGATATGCTGTTGTCGGATTACGAACTGCTCGCCAGATTCGGCTCCTGACAGTTTTTTTGCCCATTCCGTCAGCGCCTGAATCTGGTGGTCCACCGTGTCTCCTTGGCGGTCAGTGGAAGCGCGGGCCACGATTGCAGCCGGAACGACAGCCAGGGCCGGGTCAACCTTGAGCGTCGCCATCGCTGAGCCTCCCCGAGACATATCCTGCGGTAACTTTACCGCAGGATATGTGGGGCGTCAATCCAACACATAGACATTACGGCATTTGTGCCGTTTACTGTAAGATCGAAACCCTGACGGCCTATCTGGGCGCAGGTGACCCGGGACGGGAGCCAGACCGGCGCTTCGGAGCGGTCCAGGAGGGGCTACAGCACGTTCAGAGACCCTCGCGTGACATGGGCCGGCAAGGCCCTGCTGTGTGCCCGTGAACACCCTTCAGGCCGAGCAGGCGAGCAGGCAAGATAAAAGCGGCCACCCGGCCGCTGCAACGTCAAGTGGCCCAAGGCATTGAGTGGCTGGCCAGGTGCATCTCGGGCATCCGGGACACACTTTCCCCTTCACGGTGCGCAGAGATAAAGCACGGTGTCGTCGAGCCTGTCTTGCTTGTGACAGTAAGCCTGATGACGGTGTCAGACCCCACCGGGCAGGGTGTAGCCGTGCCACAAACCCTTGTGGGACATGGCCCCGCTACGGTGTCACCAGCCTCAGAGGGCGAAGGCACGGAACCGCGTTTCTCGGCACGGAAGCGTGCACGCAGGATAGAAGCGGCCACCCGCTGACCCCAAACCGTTGTAGCATAAGGCGTTGAGTGGGTGGCCAGACTTTTCGGTCGGCCACCCAAAGTCCACAAAGCGTTCTCCCCCAAAGGTCGAAGTGGGTGGCCGGGTACTTCCCGGACATTCGGCACACTTTCCCCTTCACGGTGCGCAGAGATAAAGAGAGTGGGCCGACATGCCTCGACCGATTGCAGCTCAAGTGCGCAGCCGTGGGACTGGCGAATCATCTGCACCCACAATCGTGGGCCGATGGCGTCGCGCGTCTTGTCGGACAAGGCTTCCAGCATGGGTACAGGACCGGCCGGGCTGGTTGATGAGTGTAACCGGGGTGCCCGCCCTGTCAAGCCCTGGCCGCTCTGCGGCCACGGCGCAGCCGCAAGGGGCTTGACAGGGACGGCGCGCCCCGGTGGACCATCTCTCAAGCCCGGCTGGTCCTGTGTGGGAGGCAACACACGCCCGTCATCCGTTGCGGTGCAGCGGAATAGACCGGAGCATGGGGCGGAAAGCAGATGCTCCCGGGTGAAATACCGTTTGACCGTTGAGAGACTCGCCAACTTTCGATACCGTAAGGGTGTCGATCCAGTGCGCCAACCTCCACCGGGTCACCCAAAGGGAGAGGAGGATACCAGTTGGATGGTCAGCGGAGACGGCGGCTCACCGAGTTGCAGGAGATGTTTCACATCACTGAGGAACACGGTTCGGAGCCGACCTGGGCCGTTTTGTCGGAGACCCTTGCTGACTATCTCAACCGGAAGTATTGCCGCCAAGTGGTCGTGGCCCGGGAACGAAAGCGGTAAACGCTTGGTCCACATCCGGGCGTTGGGCTCGACAATCGAATCAAGATACCCCTGCATCTGGCAGGGGTATTTCTGTCAAGACCGGCTCTGGAGCTTTCCTTGAGCACGGAACCATTGGTAACTTTGAGTTACAGTGGGGTACTCGTCACTTTAGGTACAGTCGCCTTGGCAGCGGGGTAAGCGGCAGTTCCCGGGCCTATGAACAGGTCGCTGACCCCGGCCTGTGCTCCAATGAACGGCGAGGCGGCTGGCATCGCTGCCCCGAATCCGTAAAACATGGGGATACACCTCCGCCGTCAGGGTATGCACGATGGCGCGGATTCGCCTTCACAACAGGCCAATGGCGGTCTATAATGAATACGCCCACATTGAATCGTTCCCATTCCCATGGGGAATTGAGGAGGGTGCCTGTGCTCCTGCAGCATTTGATCACGTTCTGTCGGGTAGTGAACGAAGGTTCTTTCACACGGGCGGCCCAGGCCCTCAATCTGACCCAGCCTTCTGTGACCAAACAGGTCGGTGCACTTGAGGACCATCTGCAGATTCAACTGTTCACGCGCACCGGAAAGCAGGTCCACCTGACGCCAGCCGGCGACTTGGTGTATGTCTATGCCCGTCAGATCTCCCATCTGGTGGGTCAGTGCGAAAATGCCGTACACGAACTGCGCTCGCCCGGCAGCGGTCACGTCACCGTGGGCTGCGTTCATACGATTGGGCTCTTCACCTTGCCAGATTTGCTGGCGGAGTACGCCCGCGAGCACCCGTTGGTGAAGCTCAACGTCAAGACTGGCAACAATCTGGAGACCGTGACGATGCTCCTGCACGGGGAGGTGGACCTGGGTCTGATCACAACCCCGCACCTCGACGAACGGCTGGAGGTCCATCCCCTGTTCGAGGACCCACTGCTGGTGGTGGCTAGCCCCGAGTATGCGGCCAACCTGCCCGAGGCCGTGTCGCTGCCGGCGCTCTCACGCCTGCCGATGATCGCCTACGTCCGGGGGGCGCGATTCCGGATCACCACCGACCAGCTCCTGGAGCAGGTCGGCATCAGTCCGAATGTCGTCATGGAATTCGACAATCACGATGCGATCAAGACGATGGTGCGCCTGGGCTTCGGTGTGGCGCTGGAACCGGCGAGCGCTGTGGCCAAGGATGTGGAGGCGGGCACTCTGGTCTCCCTGAACGTCCCCGGCCTGCCGGACAGCAGCCGGACCACGGCGCTAATCCTCCGCCGGGATGAGCGGCGACCACCTGCTGTGGAGTCATTCGTGGGTCTGCTGGGACGTCGCTTCAAGGCCGGTCGTTAGACCGGCCTTTCCGCGGTCTGTCCACTGAACGTCGGCGGCGCACGCCTCAGGCAATATCACGTCTGGACCGGTGATCGTTCGGGTCGGCTTCACGCTGGCCTCGCCTGCCGCCTATAATGGCCGGGAGTAGGAAGGAGGCGAAGGAGATCCCATGACCAAGACCCTGTATGTTGGCAACCTGCCCTGGGCCGTAACCGAGACCGACCTGGTGCGCGCCTTTTCGCAGTACGCCCAGGTCTCATCTGCACGCGTGGTGACCGACCGGGAGACCAACAAGTCGCGCGGTTTCGGCTTCGTCGAAGTGAATGCCGACCAGGCAGCTGCGGCCATTGAGGCCCTGGGCGGCGCTGAGTGGGGGGGGCGGATCCTCACGGTCAACGAGGCCCAGCCGCGACCAGAGCGGCGAGCATCACGATAGCGGACAGCAAAGGTCCCGGCACAAAAACGCGCCGGGACCTTTCTAGGCGTCTTCAGGGCTCGCGTGACTGGACCATACGCTCCAAAAGCACCTGGCCGCCGGCAACGGCCAGAATCAGCATCAACGGGCGCAGGGGTTGGCGCCACAGAGCATCCAGGAGGACGATGCCCGCCGAGACCCAGATGCCGGCGCACCAATAGCACGAGACGAGGGCGCCCATGAATGGGCGGTCTTTTAGCACGTCTCGCAGCCCTTCCGTGATGGAATCAAACACCACGAGGTGCGTCAGTCGGAACGAGGCCAGAATCAGGAGAACGAGTTCCAGCCAACCCATGTTCGCATCGCCTCCGCTACGGGTGACCCGCCACACTCCAGCATATTCTCCTTGGTTCACCTATGGCGCCAGAGCGGCTCCACCCCTGCATGACAGCACCGCCTTTTTACATAGCGCTTCCGTGTGGTACACTACTAAGCGTATCCATAAGTCAACTCACCCATTGGGGGTCCACATAATGAGTAAGGGACACGAACACCCCGAGCCGGATTTCAACAAGATCCTGGATCGGGTGGAACAGATGATCAAGGCTGGTACGCTTGTGGAACTGCCCATGGTCGGGCGCATCGACACCGCTCCGGCACTGGCGCTCCTCGCCGATGAGCAAGAAGCGATGGGCGGATTCGACCACCTCGAGGCGGGCGTCACCCGCATGGCCATCGACCCCGAGGCCGCCCGCCGCATCCACGGCAAACCCGACCCGAAGGTCCACATCGAGACCTACGGCTGCCAGATGAACGAGCACGATTCGGAGATCATGCACGGGATCCTCAGCCAGATGGGCTACGCCAAGGCCGCTGGTCCTCATGAGTGCGATGTGCTCCTCTTCAACACCTGCGCCGTGCGTGAGAGCGCCGTGGAGCATGCCTTCGGCCGCATCGGTCAGCTCAAACCGCTCAAATATACGAACCCCGACCTGGTGATCGGGGTCTGCGGTTGCGTTCCTCAGGTCGACGGCCAGGTCGCTCGCATGCAGCGGCTCTTTCCGTACCTTGACCTCATCTTTGGCACCCACAACATCCACCATCTGCCGGACCTGATCCAGCGGGCCCGCAGCGAGCGGGAGACGGTGGTAGACGTCTGGGAGTCCATGGGTACCGACTTCCCGGATCTCCTGCCCGCACAGCGGGAGGGCGACCTCAAGGCCTGGATTACCATCATGTACGGCTGCGATAAGAAGTGCACGTACTGTATTGTGCCGGCGACGCGGGGCGAGGAGCGCAGCCGCACTCCGGAAGTGATCCTCCAGGAGGCCCAGCAGCTTGGGCTGCAAGGGTTCAAGGAGATTACCCTGCTGGGTCAGAACGTCAATGCCTACGGTAAGGACCTGGACCAGACCTTCGACTTCGGTGACTTGCTCACGCTCCTCGACCAGAACACCCCCGGCGTTGACCGGATTCGCTTCACCACGAACCATCCCAAGGATTTCTCCCGCAAGATGGTCGCGCAAATCGCCCATGCGACCAAGATCTGCGAGTGGTTCCACCTGCCCGTGCAGTCCGGCTCCGACAGCGTCCTGCGGCGCATGAAGCGCTCATACAACCGGCAGCAGTACCTGCAACTGATCCGTTGGGTCCGGGAGCTGATCCCGAACGCCGTCATCACGACGGACATCATCGTCGGCTTCCCGGGCGAGACGGAGGCCGAATTCCTGGACACGCTCTCGGTGGTGGAGGAGGTCGGCTACGACGCCGCCTTCATGTTCATGTACTCCGAGCGGGCGGGGACCGCAGCGGCGGCAATGGAAGACCGCCTGAGCGTACCCGAGAAGAAAGCGCGGCTCCAGCGGTTGATGGAGGTCCAAAACCGGATCTCGCGCCAGCGGAACATGGCACGGGTCGGGCGAGTGGAGCCCATCCTGGTGGAGGGCCTCGATAAGGGCAAGCCGGATGTGGTCTTCGGGCGGACCCGGGGGAATATCCTGGTCACCCTGGCGGGCGATGCCAGCCTGCGCGGCCGAACCGTGCCTGTCAAAATCACAGGGGCCAACACCTGGACGCTCGAGGGCGAGATGGTGGTAGCCGAGGCCCTGACCCCGTGAAGGGATCGGCAGTCTCACTATCGAATCCCTCTGCATAATCGGCCGTCAGCGGCCTTTACTATAAAGGAGGGGTTGCCTTGGTGACCACTGCGACTGAGAAAAATGTGTGGCTGCTGGCCCGTGAGCTGGCAGAAGCGATAGAGGAGTCGCCGGAACTGGTGGCTTATCGTGAGACCGAGGATGCGGTGCTGGCGGATGACGAGGCCCTGGCGCTGATCCGGGAGTACGAAGTGAGCAAGCGGGCCGTCAAGAAGTCCAAGACCCTGCCCCCGGCTGAACAGATCATGCTGGTGAAC
>DAHVXO010000305.1 GCA_027356675.1 Symbiobacteriaceae bacterium
GCAACGCTCAGTCGGGAGAGCAGGGGCAGTTTGCACACATTGAAGGAGTTCGCCCCTCTGACCTTGTGAACGTCAATCACAAGCTCTCCCAGCTGAGCTAAGCGCCCATATGCAATTTCTCACAAACCTGGAACCAATCGGCAACGCTCAGTCGGGAGAGCAGGGGCAGTTTGCACACATTGAAGGAGTTCGCCCCTCTGACCTCATGAACGTCAATCATGTGCTCTCCCAGCTGAGCTAACCGCGCATGTGATCGGATAGATTCACCCGGGCAAGCGCCCGGGCGAACGGGGCAAAAAGGTTTGGGCGGCGACCCGCTCTCCCACGCTCGAGGCGTAGTACCATGGGCCCTGAGAGGCTTAACGGCCGTGTTCGGAATGGGAACGGGTGATCCCTCTCGGCAAAGCCACCCCAAAATTGTCGCCGTGCGGTTCATTAGAACTGCTGGCGAGACTTAATGTTACTACATCCCGGCGTCCTGTGCAACCCCATAATGTCTTCCATTCGGAAGTTCAAATTACGTACAGCGGCCATCGATCTCGCATCTCAAGGTAACCGAAAACCAGAAACCAGGCGAGGTCCGGTACGGGACCGCTGGGCGGCCGCACCGTCCGGCCTGTCACGTATTCTTCACGATGATCCCTTCAATCAAGTTCGCCAGGCCCTCGAAGCGGTCGGTCACCTCTTCGAGCGTCTCATAAATCTCCTTCCACTTGATGACGGTCAACGGCTCGTGGCCACCGGCGAAAAGCGCCGCCACCTCCTTGCGCAGGAGCTTGTCGCCTTCGCTTTCCACCCGATTGATGGCCATCTTGGGCGCCCGAATCTGATCCACGTCCTTGCGGTGGAGCAGCGCCATCATCTTCTCCAGTTCTTGCGCGGCCCGCACGATCAAGTCGACAAACTGCCTCGCACCGGACGTGGTCTGGTCGATCGCATACGTCGCGAGACGAGCGGCCGACGCATCAATAAAGTCGACGATGTCATCCAGGTCACGTGAAATATCGAAGATGTCCTCGCGCTCAATGGGCGTAACGAAGGTCTTGCCAAGTCGGGAGATGATCTGGAACGTGATCTCGTCGCCCTTCTGCTCCATGGCGCGAATGCGATCAGCCTTCTCATCGACCTGCTCAAAGTGATAGACCAGGTTCTGGAGGGCTACGGCTGCTTCGGAAATATTGCGGGACGCCTCTTCGAAGAGGACGAAGTACTGCTCATCCCTCGGTAAGAAGTGAAATGCCACTTGCTACTCTCCCCTTTGCGTCGAGTATACCATTCCGCCGCGACGAAAACACAGGACGCCGAAACGTCCTATGTCATCAGTTTGTGACAATCAGCGGGAACGAATCCAGACGCGGTGGACCCGATCGTCGGAAGCGTCGGCGTACTGGAGCCCGAGCTTCACACACGCAGCCACGCCGCCGCCCGCAAAGTAGCGGTAAATGTCGTCTGGCAGCACCCCGAAGATACCCATGATGTGGGGAATCTCGGTGCTCCAGCTCGGCGAGCTGATGGTGTAGTCGTCCAGGTCCTCGACCATGGACGTGCTGGCGTAGAGAATCTGCCGCGCCTGCGCCATGTTCTGGGCGTAGGCGAGGGCGTTGCCGAACCCCCAGCGGTCGCTCAGCCGGTCGTAGTGGCCGCTGCCCTCCCAGACTTGATAGAAGAACCGCCCGAGGTCTTCAGGCTCGGCGCCGGCGTACTTGGCGAAACCGATCGAGCAGGTTATGCCCGAAGCCAGCGCCAGCCGCCGGTGGAGCGCCAGGGAGTCTGGGGTGAAGACCGGCACATCGAGGGGTTCCAGACGTAGCTTCCCACCGCCGAGCGCCCGAATCAGCATCCAATCTCGCTCATCGCCAATGGTATAGGTGACCGCAAGCCCGCACTCCTGCCCTGTGAGATGCCAGAGAGTCTCCATGCAGGCCTCCATGTCCATGCGCGTGACGCCGTGAAACCCCATTACAGCCTCGTGGTCTTGCAGCATGGAGGCGGACTCTACGGCCATTCCGGCCTCATCTTCCCAGACAATTACGTCGTCGCAATAAGCCCAACGGTCCAGCATATGGCGAGCCGCAAAGGCCGCCGCATTCTGCTCGCCCCAAGTGAGCATCATGCGCTTGAACTCCCCGGAGTGGGCGTAAGAGTCAAAGAGAAACTGTCCCACGGCCTCTGCCGTGCCGCCGCGGGCGAGCGAGTATCCCACGGCTCGAATCATGGCGCGTACGGCACCCTCGCGGCGCTCTCGGAGCAGTGCCTCCCTGGAATACAGCGCGGTCTCCAACACGTTCACGTACCTCCCCGACTATCGCACATCTAAATACTATAACGTGCGATTTGGCCGGGAGTTCGGTACTTGGGACCAGGTTTACAGAGAGTCCATCACAACCAGCAGGTCCCCGGATTCCACCAGGTCGCCCACCTTGATGGGCACTTCCTTGACCGTGCCCGCCTGGCGGGCGGTCAGCACGGTCTCCATCTTCATCGCCTCGGTGATGACCAACTGCATGCCCTTCTGGACCTGATCGCCGGGGGCGACCAGAACCTTCAGGACCTTGCCGGGCATGGAGGCCGCCATTTGGGCCGGATCGCCCTTGACCGCCCGCGCCCGCCGGACGCCGGCCACCTTGGCCCGGGTGTCGGGCACCCGCACCTCGCGCGCCTGCCCGTTCAATTCGAAAATGACGTCCCGCGTCCCGTCGGGCCGGGGCTCACCGATGTTGATCAGCTTGATGATCAGCGTCTTGCCCCGTTCAATATCCACCGCCGTCTCCTCACCCTCCCGGAGGCCGTAGAAGAACGTGAGGGTGTCGATCACGCTGGTGTCGCCATACTCATCCCGGTGCTGCTCTAGGTCGGCCACAGACCCGGGGAACATGATCTCAGAGAGCACTTCCCGCCGGCTCGGCGTGCGCTGGATGCGCTGCGACAGGGCGTGGGCCCGCTCGGCGAAGTCGATGGGGGGCAGGAGTTCGCCGGGGCGCACGGTGATGGGCTCCCGCCCCTTCAACACCACCCGCTGGACGTCGGCCGGCCAGCCGCCGTACGGTTGCCCCATATACCCCGAGAGCATCTGGACCACTGATTCGGGGAAGGCCAGCACTTCGCCGCGCGTCACCACATCCGTGGGGGACAAGTCATTCTTGACCAGAAAGAGGGCGAAGTCACCCACCGCCTTGCTGGAAGGCGTGACCTTGACGATATCGCCCAGCAGCTGGTTGGCCCCCTGGTAGGCCTTGACCACTTCGGACCACCGCGAACCGAGGCCCAACGCCTCCGCCTGCTGGCGCAGATTGGAATACTGGCCGCCGGGCATCTCATGGAGGTAGACATCCGCCGAGCCGGTGTTCAGGCCGATCTCCCAGGGCTGGTAGAAACGGCGTACGTCCTGCCAATAGTCGGCCAGGGCCTGGAGGCCTTCCAGGTCGAGCCCGGTATCCCGCTCACCGCCCCGCAGCGACGCCACAACGGCATTGAGCGAGGGCTGGGACGTGACGCCCGAGAGCGAGGAGAGGGCTACATCGGCAATATCCACCCCGGCCTCGGAGGCCATGAGCACTGTCGCCACGCCCGTGCCGGCACAGTCATGCGTGTGCAGGTGGATGGGCAGCCCGACCTCCGCCTTGAGCGCCTTGACCAGGGCATAGGCCGCATGCGGCTTCAGCAGCCCGCTCATATCCTTGATGCCGATGATGTGGGCCCCGGCCTGCTCCATCTCCTTGGCGAGGTCCACGTAATACTTGAGGCTATACTTGGTCCGTGAGGGATCCGTAATGTCGCCAGTGTAGCAGAGGGCGGCTTCGGCCACTCGTCCCGCCCGGCGGACGGCCTCGATGGCGGTGCGCATGTTGGGCAGCCAGTTCAGGCTGTCGAAGATGCGGAAGATGTCGATTCCCGCCGCAGCGGACTCAGCCACGAACTCCTGGACCAGATTGTCCGGATAGTTGGCGTACCCGAGGGCGTTGGCGCCCCGCAGCAGCATCTGAAAGGGAATGTTGGGAATGCGGGCCCGCAAATCCGCCAATCGCTCCCATGGGTCCTCCTTCAGAAAGCGCAGGGCAGTGTCGAAGGTGGCACCACCCCACACTTCCAAGGAGAACAGGTCGGGAGCGAACCGAGCCGTGGCATCAGCGATGCCTAGCAGGTCGCGGGTCCGCACCCGGGTGGCCAATAGCGATTGGTGGCCATCGCGCATGGTGGTATCGGTGATGAGGAGCCGCTTCTGCTGACCCACCCAGGTGGCAAAGGCCTCCGGTCCCTGCTCCAACAGGATCTGGCGAATGCCACCGCAGGCCGGACCGCTGGAGTGCGGCACCACGACCTTCCCCAGGGCGGGTTTGCGGGCCGCTGCCGGCACCCCCGGCCCACCGTTGACCGCCACGTGGCCGATATAGCGGAGCAGCTTGGTCCCCCGGTCCCGCCGGGTCGGGAACTGAAAGAGCTCAGGTGTCGAAGCGAGAAAGTCCGTGTCGATGCGCCCCGCGCGGAAGCGCGGATGTTGGACGACGTTGATCAAAAAGGGGATGTTGGTCTTGACGCCGCGGATGCGGAACTCCTGCAGCACCCGGTGCATGCGGGCAGCGGCGGTGTCGAAGTCCAGCCCCCATGTGCTGACCTTGGTCAGCATGGAGTCGTAGTGCGGGGTGACGATGGCCCCGGGGTAGCCGTTGCCCTCATCGAGCCGGACGCTGGCGCCGCCGGCGCTCCGGTAAGCCAGAAGGCGTCCCGTGTCGGGCATGAAGTCGTTGCTGGGATCCTCCGTGGTCACGCGGCACTGGATGGCGTACCCGCGCCGCTCCACCTGAGCCTGGGACGGTACGCCCACGGCCTGGTCGAGCCGTGCGCCTTCGGCAATCTTGATCTGGGCGTGCACGACGTCGCGCCCAGTAATCAGCTCTGTAATGGTATGTTCCACCTGGATGCGGGGGTTGACTTCCATGAAGTAATAGTCCCCGTGCGCGTCCACCAAAAACTCGACCGTACCGGCTCCCACGTACCCGACCCGGGCCATCAGCCGCACGGCGGCCGCACAGATCTCCTGCCGCTGGGCGTCGGTCAGCGCCAGCGACGGTGCAATCTCCACGACCTTCTGATGCCGCCGCTGCACCGAGCAGTCCCGCTCGAAGAGGTGCACGACATTGCCGTACGTATCGGCGATTACCTGCACTTCGATGTGGCGGGGCTTCTCAATGTACTTCTCCAGGTAGACCTCGGCGATGCCGAAAGCGGCCTTCGCCTCCGATCCCGCCCGCTCGATGGCATCCCGCAGGTCGGCTTCGCTCGCTACGACCCGCATGCCCCGTCCGCCACCGCCCGCCACCGCTTTGACCATGATCGGATAGCCCGCCCGCAGGGCAAACTCCATCGCCTCGTCGAGGGAAGTGACAGGGCCGTCGGTGCCGGGTGGAACCGGCAAACCCGCTTCGATGGCAAGGCGCCGGGCCGCCACCTTGTCACCGAACATCTCCAGATGCTCGGGGCGGGGACCGATGAACGCGATGCCGTTTTGCAGGCAAAGCCGGGCAAACTCCGCATTCTCGGCCAGAAAGCCATACCCCGGATGGATCGCATCGGCTTCATGGCGGACAGCCAGAGCCACGATGCCCGCCATGTCCAGGTAGGCCTGAATTGGCCCCTTGCCCTCGCCGACCAAATAGGCCTCATCGGCCTTGTAACGGTGTAGGGAGAGGCTATCCTGTTCGCTATAGATCGCGATGGTTTTCTTGCCCAGCTCCGTACACGCGCGAAATACCCGTATGGCGATCTCACCGCGATTGGCAACCAGCACCCTCTGGAATACCGCCATCTCCACTGCACATCCTCTGCACGTATATAAGGCCTTGAGATTCGACGGCTTATCGCACCCTCCTTCACAAGTGGCAGATGATTTCTAACCGACATAAGGTGCCTCAGGGCGAGTATTTCCGAAGGAGGGTCTGTACTTATGTCGGGACAGGTCACCCCGCAGACAGTGTCCGGGACCGCAGGCACGGCCTTTACCTGCCTGACCGGCTTCATCCGCCGGGCTGAGCCGGTGGGCTTCATCCAGCGGGGCACCCACCGTCTGATCGATGTGAACGGTAACGTGATTGCGAGCCTGCGGTCCACCCAGGTCAACCTCTCTGCGCTGGAGGGCCGCTTTGTAACCGTGTGCGGGTTCTCTGAGGGTCAGATCGAAGGCGTGCTTTCGCTGCGGGTCACCGAGGTCTTCCCGGTGGTCTCCCCGCCCGTTACGCCGGTCCCGCAGATCGATCTCCGGACACTCTTGCTGCTGATTCTGCTCACGAATCCGAACCTGCTCCGGGGGCTGCGGACCGACCTGCTGCTGATCCTATTGCTGTCGACAGGGCTCTTTGGGTCAGCGCCGACAACCAAGGGGAGTGCGGGGACGTTCGGGGCGCTCTAGCAGATGGGCGGGGCCTTGCGGTCCCGCCCATGCGTTTTACGAGCGTAAATTAGCGAGCCTGGG
>DAHVXO010000313.1 GCA_027356675.1 Symbiobacteriaceae bacterium
CACCACGCAATCGAGCGGATTCGAGCCCTCATCAACGTGGGGTATGAATGGGTCGTCGAGGGAGACATTAAGGGCTTCTTTGACAATGTTGATCATGACATTCTTCTCTCGCTCCTGGAGCGCGACATTCGGGACAAGCGAGTCCTGGGACTGATCCGGACCCTGCTCAAGGCAGGAGTCATGGACAAAGACCAGTTCGTAGAATCCGAATGGGGAACCCCGCAGGGTGGCTTATGTGAAGCTTCACATAAGCCCCCTTATGTGGAGTAGATCATTATGCAAAGTAAAGCCGGTAACTGCAGTAGCAGCGTGATTGAGTAGCAGATTTACTTTGCATAACGCCAAGCCCAAGGTATGGTTGGAGGTCTTCGTGGCCTCACTACCATCCTTGGGGGGAACTGTCTTGAATCAGCGACCATTTCTGGAGCTGACAGCGGAGCTTGAGCGAGAACTGCACCGGCTGCATTACAACGAACAGTCAATCCGGTATTACCGCAGGATGTGGGCCGAGATCGCGCTGTTCCTTGAAGCAGAACATGCCGAGTCCTTCACGGAAGAGCTGGGATTGCGGTATCTGGAGACTCGGTACAACTTTCTGGAACGAGAAAAGGCCGGGAGTTTGACCCAAAGCCTGGCATACAAAGGGCGAGTCATCCGGATGTTGGGCGACTTTCAGCAACACCACAGCATTCTGCGCCGGTACTACAAGCATCGGGAATTGCTGCAAAACGACGCCTTCATTCGCACGGTGGCATCGTTCGTGACCGATTGCCAACGGCGCCAGTACTCACGAGTGACCCAAGATCACTACCGAAAGGGCGCCGAGAAGTTCCTCAGCTTTCTCGAATCCCGGGGTTTGACGGACTGCGCCCACATCACCGTCCAGCTTTGTACCGCCTATATGCAGACCTGGCTCGGCTATCAGGCCAAGACGGTCGAACTGCAGTGCTGTGCCCTGCGTTCCTTCTTGCGCTATCTTCATGCTTCCGGTCAGCATCCCCAAGACTTGGCGGATGCGGTGCCTACCGTTTCGGTACATAAACACGCACGTATTCCGTCGGCATGGACCGCAGAGCAAGTGAACCAGGTGCTCAACGCAATTGACCGGGGTAGCCCCGCCGGCAAACGGGACTATGCCATGATTCTGCTGGTGGCGCGTTTGGGCTTGCGCACAATGGATGTGAAGCATCTGCAGTTGCAGCATCTGCGTTGGGCCGAGCACCGGATTGAGTTCGTGGTCTCAAAAACCGGCCAGGTGCTGAGCCTTCCCCTTTTACCTGACGTTGGTTGGGCGATTATTGACTACTTGAAGCACGGCCGTCCCCAGGTGAATTCGCCGTATGTCTTTCTGCGGCATTTGGCGCCGCTGGAGCCGTTTGCGGACGATGACCATCTGCACCAAGTGGTGGAAAAGTACCGAAAACTGGCCCACGTTCTCTTGCCTGCGCAGAGGAAACGCGGGCTGCACGCACTCCGGCACACGTTGGCCAGCGTCTTGCTGGAACACCACACCCCTTTGGCCGTAATCTCCGATATCTTGGGTCACGCCGACACCGATTCGACGGCCGTCTATCTCAAGATTGACGTCGAACGGTTGCGGGAATGTGCCCTTGACCCGGAGGGGGTGCTGGGTTCATGACCACCGAAACGTACCGCGGTCCGTTCGGGGAACACATCGAGGGGCTGCTCCGACTCAAGCGTGCGTTGGGTTATCAATACGATACTCCGGCCCGAACGCTCCAACGGTTCGACCAGTTCTGCGTTGCTCTGGGTTGGACCACACCCTATCTGGACAAACCGCTCGTCGATGCATGGAACCAAAAGCGGCCCTACGAAGCTCACGCCACATGGACAGGGCGTATTCAGGTGGTCCGGCAATTGGCGCTCTACATGGCGCGGCTGGGGTTGCCAGCGTATGCAGTGCCTGCTGGTACCATGTCCAAAGGCCCCCGCTATGTGCCCCACATCTTCAGCGAGGCCGAACTCGCCGCTTTTTTCTGCCAAGTGGACGCCTGCCCCTATTGTTACGAAGTGCCGTACCGTCACTTGACCATACCCCTCATCTTTCGCCTCTTATATGGTTGCGGGTTGCGCCTGTCGGAGGCCTTGCACCTGCAGATTGCCGATGTGGACGTTGCGGCTGGCGTATTGACGATTCGGGAGGCCAAATTTCACAAGGATCGCCTGGTGCCCATTTCAAATGGTCTTCGGGAGCGATTCCTCGCTTATCTAAAGCAGGTACATCGGTTTTCGAATCCCGCCGAGTCCATCTTCTGGCTGGCAGAGCATCGCCCGGTCTCAGGTGGTTGCGTCTACAAAAACTTCCGCCGATTCCTCTGGCGGGCCGGGATCTCCCATGGCGGATGGGGCAAAGGCCCCCGCGTGCACGACTTCCGGCACACGTTTGCGGTTCACTGCCTGAAAGGTTGGGTGCGAGACGGAAAGGACTTGGCGGCCTACTTGCCCTTACTGAAAACCTACCTGGGCCATTACTCCTTTCAGGACACAGCGTACTACTTGCGGTTGACCGCCGAGCTCTACCCAGACATCACCGCTCGCGTGGAACAGGCCGTCGGTTACGTCGTCCCCGACGTGGAAGGGGTCACCGATGAAACCGACTGACTTCGCACAAGCGCTCTCTACGTATTTGTCGGGGTACCTGCCGGGGCAGAAAAACGTCAGTACGCACACGATCCATTCATACCGAGACACCTTCAAGCTGCTTCTGAGCTACTGCCAGCATGTCCGGGGTCTGGCCATTGAACGCCTGTCGCTCCGCGATCTCAATGACCAACTCATCGTCAGTTTCCTTGACTGGCTGGAGACCGAACGTCACAACCGAATCGCCACGCGCAACCAACGGCTGGCCTGTATCCATGCCTTCTTTCGTTACCTGCAGGCGGAGGATCCGGTCGGGTTATGGTCACACCAAAAAATCCTGGCCATTCCCATGAAGAAGACGCCCCACCCGGCGATTGGGCATTTGACCCCGGAGGTCCTCCAGATAATCCTGGCCCAGCCGAACCGCACGACCCGGAACGGTCGACGGGATGCGACTTTACTGGCGGTACTCTATGATACCGGCGCTCGGGTGCAGGAACTGGTGGATTTGCGGGTACGGGATGTCCGTTTAGATCCACCGCCGATTCTCACACTGACGGGCAAGGGCAACAAAACCCGCCAGGTGCCCTTAATGACTCCGACCGCCAATTTACTCAAGCAATATCTGGACGAATGGTCGCTGGGGCGGAACGGGACCCAGGATGATCCGGTGTTTTTCAACCGCCAACGCCGCAAGATGACCCGGACAGGGGTGGCGTTCATCTTGGACAAGTATGTCACCCAAGCCCGCCAACACTCGGCCGGGATTCCTGAGCACGTAACGCCACATGTACTGCGGCATTCGAAGGCCATGCACCTATTGCAGGCGGGCGTCAACCTGATCTACATCCGCGACCTCTTGGGCCACGTGGATATTGCCACGACAGAAATCTATGCCCGGGCAGACACTGAGCTAAAGCGCAAGGCGCTCGAACACGCCTATCCGGAACTGATCTCCGACGAACTACCGGACTGGACAAAGGATGACGCTTTGGTTGCTTGGTTGAGTCAGCTTTAGGCGAGTCGGAAGGAATTATGCAAAGTAAATCTGACGTCCAAGCCTGCGGCGCTTGCAATGGCACGGTTTACTTTGCATAATCGCCGACTTTGCATAAGGTGGCGTGATTTCGCCAGTGCTCTCCAATGTCTATCTGCACCAGTTTGACCGGATCATGACAGAGCGAGGATACCGATTGGTGCGCTACGCGGATGACTGGGTCATTCTCTGCAAGTTGGAGCGGAAGGCCGAGCGGGCC
>DAHVXO010000318.1 GCA_027356675.1 Symbiobacteriaceae bacterium
GACGTTTTCCGTGTCGCAGCGGATGAGCGGGTCGCCCGTGAGGTCGCCGAGAAGCGGCTCGCCAAGGCCCAGTCCGAGCGGCAGGGGACCAAGGCCATGTCCCTGGACGATTTCATGTCCAAGGTCAAGGAAGGCGAGATCAAGGATCTCAACCTCATCATCAAGGCCGACGTGCAGGGCTCCGCGGAAGCGCTGCGTGGCCAGTTGGAGAAGCTGCACAACGATGAGGTCCAGGTCAAGATCGTGCACGGCGCCGTCGGTGCCGTCACGGAGACGGACGTCATGCTGGCAGCGGCCTCCAAGGCAATCATCATCGGCTTCAACGTCCGTCCGGACGATCGGGCCGGTCGCGCTGCAGCCGATCAGGGGATCGACATTCGCACCTACGATGTCATCTACAACATCGTCGATGACATCAAGGCTGCCATGACCGGCATGCTCGCCCCCAAGATCGAGGAGAATATCCTGGGTCGGGCCGAGGTCCGCGAGACCTTCAAGGTACCCAAGGTTGGTATGGCCGCAGGCTGCATGGTCACCAGCGGCAAGGTTACGCGTGCCTCCAAGATTCGCCTGATTCGGGACGGTATCGTCGTCTGGACCGGCGAGGTCAACGCCCTACGGCGCTTCAAGGACGAAGCCAAGGAAGTCGCCGAAGGGTATGAGTGCGGCATCACGTTGGAAAAGTTCCAGGACTTCAAGCCCGGCGACGTGCTGGAAGCATTCGAAATGAAGGAAGTCAAGGCTGTGTAACGGTGCCCTTGCTCGGGCCGGTGGTGGCATGGCGCCGCCGCCGGCCCGTCCCACATCTGGCGCTGCAGGGCTGGGGAGGTGTGGCCATGTTTATTGCCTCCATCCGGCTTGAGCTTTCGATTCCACAGGCAACATCACTGAAGGCCAAGCGGCAGGTACTTATGAGCCTGATGGAGAAAATTCGTAACCGTTTCAGTGCAGCGGTGGCTGAGGTCGGGGATCAGGACCTTTGGCAGCGGTCCGTGGTGGGTATCGCCCTGGTGTCCGGTGAAGAGGGACATGCCCGGGAGATGGCTTCCAAAGTGGCCGGTTACGTCGATTCGCACTGGGAAGGCGAAGTCTGTGCTGTTGAGATCGAGATTCTTTGAGTAGGAGACCCTTTGAATAAAGGAGTGTGAGTCCCGTGACGGTTCAAAGAGCGGCACGGGTTGGCGACCAGATACGTGAAGAGCTGGCGCGCCTCATTCGGGACCTCAAGGACCCGCGCATCGGTTTTGCATCCATTGTGAGAGTGGATGTCTCCGGTGACCTCCGTCATGCCAATGTGCACGTGAGTGTCTTGGGCAACGACCAGGAGAAAAGGGAGAGCATCAAGGGTCTGAGCAGCGCCGCTGGGTTCCTGCGGACGGAACTTGGCCACCTGATGCGCCTTCGGTCTACGCCAGAGATCCATTTCGTGTTGGATGAATCGATCGAGCGCGGGGCGCGCGTGGCGCAACTTCTGGTGCAGGTGCAGAGGGAGCAGGAGGGGAAGGGTGAACAGCCTTAATATCGATCTAAACGAGGCCGCCCGCATGATCCAGGAGTCCGACCGAATCCTGTTCTTCCTCCACGTTTCACCCGACGGTGACTCGATCGGCTCGACTCTGGGTATGGTCCGGGCGCTCCGACAGGCCGGCAAGACGGCCATTATTGCCGGCGTGGATCCGGTCCCGCGCATTTACAAATTCCTCGCCGGCTGGGACACGCTGTTCGTGCCCTGGCAGCAGGTTGAGGGAGAGTGGGACCTTGCGTGCTTCTTGGACTGCGGGGACTTGAACCGGGTGGGAGATGCCCAGCCGATCGTGGCAAGGGCCCGGCGCAACCTCAATATCGACCATCACACCACGAATGCCGCATACGGGGAGTACAACTACCTCGATTTCAGTGCGGCTGCGGTCGGGGAACTGGCGTACAAGCTCCTGCGGGTCATGGGCCTGCCCATCGACCCGGAGGTGGCGACGTGCCTCTACACCTCAATCGTGGCTGATACGGGCGGTTTCCGCTACGACTCCACCGCTCCCGGCACCCACCGCATTGCGGCGGAACTGGTGGAGGCGGGCGCCAGGCCATACGAGGTGGCCAGTGCACTCTTCGAAAACGAGTCGTTGTCCCGGCTGGCCCTCGTCTCGCGTGCCCTCGGGACACTTCAGATCGGACCCAGCGGTCTGGTAGCCTGGTTGGCGATCACGCGGGACATGATTGAGCAGTCTGGCGCTGCCGACGAGGATACCGAAGGGATCGTCAACTATGCGCGGGCGCTGTCCGGGGTCGAGGTTGGGATTATGTTCAAAGAGGCGCCGGACGGCCGAATCAAGGTCGGGCTACGTTCACGTCGTCTGGTTGATGTCGGCACCATCGCCGCTGGATTCGGTGGCGGTGGACATGCCCGCGCCGCGGGTTGCACCTTTACCAACGGCCTCGACGATGCACGCCGGCAGGTTCTCGCGGCCGTGCATGCCGCGTTGTGACCATGGACTGCGTCCTGAACCTCCTCAAGCCGCCGGGCATGACCTCGCACGATGTGGTAGGTGCTGTGCGGCGCGCACTCGGTGAACGCAAGGTTGGCCATACCGGAACGCTTGACCCTGGAGTCGCCGGGGTGCTGCCCATTTGTGTGGGCAAGGCCACGCGGTTGGCCGAATTCGTCGCTGGAGCGGATAAGGCTTACCGCGCCGAAGTCACCTTCGGGGTAACCACTGACACGCAGGATAGCTTCGGTGCCATCACTGGCGAGACGGACGCTTCACACCTCACCAGGGGCGATCTCGCCTACGTTTTGCCGCGCTTCCAGGGCGAGATTCAGCAGGTCCCGCCCATGGTCAGTGCGGTCAAGGTGGACGGCAAGCGGCTCTACCAGTTGGCCCGAGAAGGCATCGAGGTGCACCGCGACGCCCGGCCGGTTCAGATCCAGCGCTTACGGCTCTTGGATTTCCGGCCCGGCCCCCGACCGATCGCCTGGTTGGATGTGGAATGCTCCAAAGGCACGTACATACGGACCCTGGCAGCGGACATTGGCGCGACGCTGGCGGTCGGGGCGCACATGTCCTACCTCGTGCGGACCCGCAGCGGTGCCTTTCGGCTGGAGGACGCCGATACGTTGGAGGACCTGGTGGCAGGCAAGGCTACCATGCACTCCCCCGTAGCGGCCCTCGGCCATATGCCGCGGGCCGTGGTGACGGGCGAGGCAGCCAAACGCCTGCACTACGGCGTGGCCCCGACCGGCATCAGCGGCCTGCCGGAGGGCCATCCCTCGGCCCTGTTGGATGCGGAGGGGAATCTGTTGGCCCTGGTCCAAGTGACCGCGGGGTCACTCACGTTGCTAAAAGTCTTCGCATGAGAGGGTAAGTTATGGATCTGATCTCTACCTGTGCGGAGGTACCCCGGCGGGGGACCGGAAACCTGGTAGCCATCGGCAAATGGGACGGCGTGCATCTGGCGCACCAGTCCGTAATTACCGCCCTGGTCGCCGCGGCACGCGAAATGGGCGGACAATCAGTGGTCATGGGGTTTCATCCGTTGCCGATGGTGATTCTGCGGCCGGACGCAGCTCCGCCGATCCTGCAGACGCTGGAGGAGCGGGCCGAGACCCTGTCGGCCCTGGGTGTGGACGTCCACCTGGCGCTGCCCTTTGACCGCGCCTTGGCGGACATGACCCCGGAAGCGTTTGTGCGCGCCGTCCTGGTGGGTCAACTCCAGGCCCGCCGGGTCATGGTCGGTTTCAACTTCACCTTCGGCCGCGGCGGGCGCGGCACGGCGGAGACGCTCAAGCACCTGTGTGCGGAGCATGGCGTGCCTGTGGAGGTCTTCCACCCGGTTCGCATCGGCGGGGAGAACGTCTCCAGTACCGAGGTGCGGTTCTCGGTTGCCAGCGGTGACGTGGAGCGCGCGACGGCCCTCCTTGGCCGCCCATTTTCCGTGGTGGGCATGGTCGTCGGCGGGGACAAGCGCGGTCGGACCATCGGCTACCCCACGGCCAATCTGAACCTGGCAGAACGCCGGCAGCTTCCCGCCGGTGGCGTCTACGTCGCCCAAGTGACCATTCTGGGGGGGCAGGGCGCCTGCTTCGGACCGCTGCCGTGCCAGGTAGTGCCTCGCACAGGTCCGGTCTACGGCGGTATGCTCAACCTGGGCCGGCGGCCCACGTTCAACGGGACGGGACTGCGCTGCGAGGTGCATCTATTCGACTACAGCGGTGATCTGTACGGACGGGAACTGCGGGTGGAGTTCCTGCAGCGGCTGCGGGGCGAACAGGCCTTTGCGGGGATCGAAGCCCTGAAGGCGCAACTGGCGCGCGATGAGGCGGATGCCCGGTCGTACCTGGCGGCCGATGGCTAAAGATCGCCTGGATAAAGTCCTGGTCCATCTCAATCTCGGCTCCCGCACCGAGATCAAGGCCCTGATCCGCAAGGGCCGGGTGTCCGTGGATGGCCAGGTTGCCACCGACTCGGGTGTACATGTCGACCCCCAGACCGCCGAGATCAGGTTGGACGGCGAACCCGTGACCTTCCGGCGGCATTATCACGTGTTGCTGCATAAACCTGGGGGTGTCATCACCGCCAACGATGATCCACGGACGCGCACAGTGATGGATGTGCTCCCCGCTGCACTGCACTTTCGCGGGCTGTTCCCGGTGGGCCGCCTGGACAAGGACACCGAGGGGTTGCTGCTCCTGACCACGGATGGCGAACTGGGCCATCGCCTGCTCTCGCCCAAGTGGCATGTGGACAAGCGCTACTACGTGCGGCTCGATCGGCCGCTCGGCCCGGATGACCCGGAAGCCTTCGCTAAAGGCATTGCGCTGGACGACGGCTATGTGTGCATGCCGGCGCGGTTGATCAGGCTGTCCGCCGCTGCGGATGAGGCCGAGGTGATCATCCAGGAAGGCAAGTACCACCAGGTCAAGCGCATGTTCGGGGCACGGGGCAACTACGTGACCTATCTCAAGCGGGTGCAGATGGGTCCGCTCACGCTTGGCGACTTGCCAACGGGCGAGGCGCGCCTGCTGACCGACGCCGAAGCCGCGGCGCTCTATGCTTCGAGCGGACTTGCTCAAGCGTAGGGCATGTGGTACACTAATGTGCGACGCCAGAACCGTTTTACGCGGTTTGCCGTTTTCTCCGGCGGCTTACGGGGTTTTACGGGCTTTGTCGATCCTACCTATGGAGGGTTCTGTTCATGCCACTGTCCACGGAAAAGAAGAAGGTCCTGATCGACCAGTTCAAGCAGCACGAGGGCGATACCGGTTCGCCGGAGGTCCAGGTTGCCCTGCTGCACACCCGGATTCAGGAGCTGACCGACCACCTGCGCATCCACAAGAAGGATCACCACTCGCGCCGTGGCCTGATGATGATGGTGGGCCAGCGCAAGGCGATGCTCAACTACCTGAAGTCGGTCTCCGTCGAGCGCTACCACACCTTGACTGACCGGCTGGGCCTCCGTCGCTCGTAACCGCAAAGACCGGGCCTTGGGCCCGGTCTTTTTATTATCCCGGTGTCAGCAACGAACGAAAGCCATGGCGGCACTGGTCTTGTCTGGTGAGGTGATTGGCGTGGCAATCAAGGCGAGGAGGGTGTGCGATGAAGCCACAGACGACCGGCAGCGCCTGTGCCAGAGTCAAGCTGGCCCTCGACGAGGGCATGGCTGAAGGCGGACTCCATCTCCCACCGGATCTGGTCGCCCATGCGACCCGCTGCCCACGCTGCGGACCCGAATATCGGGAGACCGAAGCGCTCCTGGTCCGGCTGCGGTCCACCGCCGCTGGCATTGATGCGCGGCAACTGCCCACGGTCGTCGACTCCGTCATGGCAACCGTTGGCGAGACGCCTCCCAACAGGGCGACGCTGGCACAGCGCAAGGTTTGTGCCTCATGGGCCCTGAGCCAGCTAGCCGTAGTGGCCGCGGTGGTGATCCTGGTCACTTCCGGTCTTGCCTACGCGGTCCTCAAGGTGAACCAGGCCGTGAGCGGCATCGCGCCGCAGACCATGGTCGAACGTCTGACGGCGCCACTCAAGGACTGGACGCCGCCCGAATTCCGTGGCGGCCGCTAAGGTGGGCAGGGGCAGTTTCCCTCATATTCCCGGTGCAGGGCAGGAAATAATAAGCCGGATGTGGAAACCTACAAGGTTACAATTCATGTGCCGAAGGATGCGCCGCCTGGTGGTGGCAACGGACGGGCGCAGGGGCTAGACCTTACCCGGGTCTCAGCGACCAGCGCGGGGACCGTTCGCTCGAGTCTTGGGTCCTGGGCACCAAAGGAGGACCAAAGTGACCAGTACGTACACGATGGAGCTCGGGGGTCAAATCATGACCCTCGAAACTGGCAGGCTGGCCAAGCAGGCCGGAGGTTCCGTGCTCGTTAGCTACGGCGACACCGTTGTGCTCGCAGCCGTAGTCGGGAGCAACTCGCCCCGTGAAGGCGTGGACTTCTTCCCGCTGACCGTTGATTATGAGGAGCGGCTTTACGCTGCAGGCAAGATTCCGGGCAACTTTTTCCGCCGCGAAGGAAGACCCACCGCGAAGGCCATTCTCTCTGCCCGCCTCACCGACCGGCCGATTCGCCCGCTCTTCCCCGAGGGGTATCGCAACGACGTGCAAGTTGTCGTGACGGTGCTCTGTATCGACGGCAACCATGCGCCGGAGATCATGGGAATCGTGGGCGCCTCTGCGGCGCTGACCATTTCGGACATCCCTTTCGAGGGGCCGATTGGCGCCGTGATCGTCGGTCGGGTGGATGGGCAGTTTGTCATCAATCCCAGTGCCGAGCAGGCGGAGCGCTCCGAGATGCACCTGGTCGTCGCCGCCACTGAGCAGGCTGTGCTCATGGTCGAGGCCGGCGCCAAGGAAGTTCCTGAGGAGATCATGCTCGACGGCATTCTCTTTGGGCATGACGTGATCAAGTCCGTCATCATTCCGACCATCAACAAGATGCAGGCCGAGGTCGGCAAGCCCAAGCGGGATGTCAAGCTCTACCAACCCGCAGCGGAGCTGGAAGCCGCCGTTCGTGTTGCTGCGACCGAGCGCCTGCGCTCTGCCGTACGCAACCCCGACAAGCTGGCTCGTGAAGAGGCAGTGGCCACGGTCGGCGCCGATGTCCAGACCCAGATGGCCGTTCAGTTCCCCGAATCTGCCAAGAGCATTTCCGGCATGCTGAAGACCATCCTCAAGGAGGAGGTCCGCCGGGCCATTATTGAAGACGGCATTCGGCCGGATGGCCGCAAGCTCGACGAGATCCGTCCCATCGAATGCGACGTGGACCTGCTCCCCCGGACCCATGGTTCCGGGCTTTTCCAGCGGGGTCAGACCCAGGTGCTCTCCGTCATCACCCTGGGTACCATGGGTGACGTCCAGCGCCTGGACGACCTGACGACCGAGGAAGAGAAGCGCTACATGCACCACTACAACTTCCCGCCTTACTCCGTCGGCGAAGCCCGCCCGATGCGCGGCCCCGGCCGGCGTGAGATCGGCCATGGCGCGTTGGCCGAGCGGGCTCTCGACCCGGTGATTCCGTCCGAGGACGAGTTCCCGTATGCCATTCGGGTGGTCTCCGAAGTGCTCGAGTCCAACGGCTCGACCTCCATGGGTTCGGTCTGCGGCTCGACGCTGGGCCTCATGGCCGCCGGCGTGCCGATCAATGCCCCGGTAGCCGGCGTGGCCATGGGCCTGGTTGAGGACGCCAAGACCGGCCGCTTCGCCGTTTTGACCGACATCCAGGGCATCGAAGACGCACTGGGCGACATGGACTTCAAGGTCGCAGGCACCGCCAGGGGCGTCACCGCTCTGCAGATGGACATGAAGATTTCGGGCACCGGCCGGGATATCCTCGGTAAGGCGCTTTCGCAGGCCCGGGAAGGCCGCATGTTGATCCTCCAGAAGATGCTCGAACGGATTGCTGAGCCGCGCACGATCATGTCCCCGTATGCCCCGCGAATCATCGTCCTCCATATTCACCCCGACAAGATCCGCGACGTGATCGGCAAGGGTGGTTCGACCATCAATAAGATCATCGAGCAGACCAAGATCGGCACGACCAAGGTCGACATCAACATCGAAGATGACGGCACGATTCACATTGCATCGGTCAACGAGGAGGCCGGCATGAAGGCCGTCCGCATGATCGAAGCGCTGACCAAGGATCCGGAGCCCGGCTCCGTCTACATCGGCAAGGTGACCCGCCTGATGAACTTCGGCGCCTTCGTCGAGATCCTGCCCGGCAAAGAAGGCCTCGTGCATATCAGCCAGCTGGCTGAGGAGCGGGTGGGCCGGGTTGAGGACGTGGTCAAGGTCGGCGACGAGATCACGGTCAAGATCACCGAGATCGACAAACTGGGGCGCATCAACCTGTCGCACAAGGAAGTCCTGCGCGACGAGAAGCACAACGGCTAGTCGGGGAGTGTCGAGGGGGCCGGCGGCGAGGTCGCCCGGCCCCCTTTTCGTGGTCTCGTGAGGGAGGACATCGCATGTCGTTTTACGATAAGACGCTTCTGCCCGGGGGACTGAAGGTCGTCACCGAAACGATTCCGCACGTGCGCAGCGCCTCGGTGGGCGTTTGGGTGGCCGCCGGCAGTTGCTGGGAGAGCCCGGTCAACATGGGCATCTCACACTTCATCGAGCACCTGGTCTTCAAGGGCACCGCCCGGCGCAACGCCCGGCAAATCGCCCGGGAGATCGACGGCCGGGGCGGAAACCTCAACGCCTTCACATCGAAGGAGCATACGTGCTTCTATGCCAAGGTGCTCGATGAGCACCTGCCGATCGCGGTGGATGTGTTGGCGGATATGCTACAGCATTCGCTGTTCGACCCCGCGGAGATCGCCAAGGAGAAGGGCGTCGTGATCGAGGAGATCAAGATGTATGAGGATGTGCCCGATGACCTCGTCCACGATCTCTTTGCCACCGCACTCTGGTCCGGCCATGCGCTGGGCCAGCCGATTGTCGGCACCGAGGCGACCGTTCAGGGATTCACCCGGGACGAGATCCTGGGATACATGCACGATCATTACGTGCCCGGGCATGTGGTCGTGGCGGCCGCCGGGAACTTGCAGCACGAGGCGTTCGTGGAGAGCGTCGCGAGGCAATTTGGGCCCCTGTTTGCCCGCCCGCGCTCGACTGTGCGCGGCTGGCCGCCGGACCCGGCGGAGACGAACAACTCCCGGGCGCTGCTGCGGGTCAAAGAGACCGAGCAGGCGCACATGGTGGTCGGCATGAAGGGGCTCCATCAGGACCATGACGACCTATACGCCTTGCACCTGCTTAACACGGTGCTGGGTGGGTCCACCTCCAGCCGGCTTTTTCAGGAGATCCGCGAGGAGCGGGGCCTGGCCTACTCGGTCTACAGCTTCCAGTCAAGCTTCCGCGATACCGGAAACTTCGCCGTTTACGCCGGGGTCTCGCCCACGGTCATGGAGCAGGTGCTGGATCTGATTCTAAGGGACCTGCGGCAAGCCGGGCGGGAGGGCATTACCGCCGAAGAGCTGGCGGAGGCCAAGGAGCAAGTGAAGGGCCAGATCATGCTCGGGCTGGAGTCCACCTCGGGCCGCATGAACCGGTTGGGGCGCGGCGAACTGAGCCTGGGCCGGGTCCTGAGCCCTGACGAGATCACGGCCCGGATCGACGCCGTGACACAGGATGCGGTGCACGAACTGGCCCACAAGCTGCTGCTGAACGAGCCCGTGGTCCTCTCGGTTGTGGGTCCCGGTCTGGACAAGGTAGGCTGGAAATCATTTGGGTTCGGGGAGGTGCAGCATGGTTGAGCGCAGGTTTGCCCCGGTTGCGGCCTACGCCGGGCGTGTGACGCTGCCCGCCCGTAAGACTGCCCGCTCCGCCGGCTACGACCTGGAGGCGGCGGACGATGTCACGGTGGCTCCAGGAGAGGTCGCCCTTATTCCCACAGGTCTGAAGGCCTACATGGGCGAAGACGATGTGCTGCTACTGTACATTCGCAGCTCCCTGTCCGTCAAGCGAGCCCTCATGCTGGCCAATGGCGTCGGTGTCGTCGACGCCGATTACGCCGACAACCCGGACAATGAAGGTCACATCATGGTGGCTGTGTACAACCATGGATCCGCTCCAATCCAGGTCGCCAAGGGTGAGCGAGTGGCGCAGGGCATGTTCGTGCACTTCCTTGCAACTGTGGACGATACCGCAGGCGGACAGCGCACGGGTGGCTTTGGCAGCACGGGGTCGCGCGGTTAGCGCCGCCCCACAGTCACCGGGGCATCGGAACTTCTCACGCTACTGCGGCGAGCATTCCTCGGAACCGGTTTCCAGAACTTGCAGAGATAATAGGAAGTCCTGTAAAAAATCGGTGGATGGGTGCAGGACTTCTTTGTATTTATGTTGAATTCCAAGCTTATATATTTTTGTTGAAGAATGAGCGGGGGTTAAGCGTATGGAATCCGGCGTTGCGGAGAACAAGGTAGTTATTTTCTCCGTTGGGCGCGAGGAATACGCCGTCTCCATCCAAAGCGTGAAGGAAGTCGTGCCGTGGAGCCAACCGACTCCCGTGCCGGATGCTCCGCCGATGGTGGAGGGCGTGGTCGACCTGCGTGGCGATTTCATCCCTGTGGTCGACCTGGGCCGGCGCTTCGGCATGGGCCGCTCCCGGGAGGCTGCCCAGGCGCGCATCATGGTCATTGAAATCGGCGGTCGCCAGGCTGGGTTCGTGGTCGATGACGTCACGGAGGTTTATGCACCGCCGCCGGGTTCCGTTACGCCGCCGTCGCCGCTGATCCACCGGAGACACGGGGACTCGGTGGTATCTGGGATCATGAAGGCCGGCGAAAACCGCCTGGTGGTTCTGGTCGACGCTGCCAAGATTCTCGCCGAGGGGCTGCTCGGTTGAGATAGTCCCGCTACACTGACAACTGGCGCCAAACGGAGGGCGTGGAATGCATGCACAAACGACTACTCAGGAACTTAAGCAGATTGTAGTGTTCCAACTCGGACAGGAATTGTATGGTGCTGATATCGCCGTGGTCCGGGAAGTCGGGCCGCTATTGCGCGTCACGCGGGTTCCGCGGACACCCCGCTACGTGGAAGGTGTCACGAACCTGCGCGGCCGTGTGATCCCAGTGGTTGACCTCCGCCGCCGCCTGGGTCTGCCGGTCAAGGCTGCCACCAAGGCGACTCGCATCGCGGTGGCCGATCTGGAGGGCGGGCAGGTCGGTATGATCGTGGATGCTGTTCTGGAAGTCTTGCGAATCCCTGTCAGTCAGATTGAGCTGCCTACCCTCATGATTGCCAAGGTCGACGCCGACTATGTGCAGGGCGTAGCCAAGGTCGACCAGCGACTGATTATCTTGCTGGATCTCGCCCGGGTGCTTGAGCGAGAAGAGCGACGGGTGGCCCTGGAGGGAAACGGACATGGGATTTGATTTTGACACCACTGCCGAGGACATCAAGGTCTTTCTGGACGAAGCAGAAGAACTGCTTCAGCTGATGGAAGCCGACATCCTCAAGCTTGAGAAGGAGTCGGACAACCCGGAGCACCTGAAGGAGATCTTCCGGGCGGCGCACACCCTCAAGGGGTCATCGGCAACGCTCGGCCATAAGAAAATGGCCGAGGTCACCCACTCCATGGAGAATGTGCTGGACAAGCTCCGCAAGGGGAGGCTGAAGGTCAGCACGGACGTCGTCAATACGCTGTTCGCGTGCCTGGATGTCTTCAAGGCGTTCAA
>DAHVXO010000011.1 GCA_027356675.1 Symbiobacteriaceae bacterium
GGTTCGACTGTCCGGCCGCAAGCCGGGCACTGCTCTGTGCGGGGTGCAGGCCGGAAGAGGGCGAAGAGATAACTCCCCGCAATCCCCAGGACAAGGACGCAGGCCAGCAACATGAGGTAGGGCGTGGCTGTCAGAAACGCCCTGGCGGTTAAGCCGCGCCAGCCACCCTCTGCCTCCCACGCCATCCCACCCGCAGACATGAGCAGACAGCTAAGGCCCGTGAAGACCAGCACGGCCACCAGCGCCCATTCCGACTTTCGCATGAACCCACCTCCTCAAAACATGCTAGGGCAGCCAGACGGATATGGTTGTGCCTTCGCCCGGCTGACTGGCGGCGGAAACCCGCCCCCCGTGTGCCTTGACAATCTGGCGGACGATCGCCAGTCCCAGTCCGCGCCCACTGCCGGAGCGGGACCGATCTACCTTGTGGAACCGCTCCCAGATGAGGGGAAGCTCCTCGGGGGGAATGCCTGCTCCGGTATCCCGGACTTGAATCAATACCCCGTGGTCGTCCGGCTGGGCGCAAAGCTCGACAGCTCCTCCAGTACCGGTGTGCTTCAAAGCGTTGTCCACGAGATTCAGCAGGACTTGCATCAGCCGGGCGGGGTCCGCTACCACGTATATTTGGGGATCCGGCGTACGGACACGCAAAGAAATCTCCTTGCCCTGAGCGATGGGCTGGACCTTGAGCAGAACCTCCTCAAGGACTTCACGTACAAGCACCTGGTGTTTCTCGAGGGTGAAGCGGCCCTCTTCCAGCTGGGTCAGGTCGAGGAGATCTTCCACGAGGTCGGATAGTCGTACGCTTTCCCGGTAAATCGTCTGCTGGTACCGCGCTTGTTGTTCCTGTGACTGTGAAAAGCCTTCGGCGACTGCCTGACTGAACCCGCGGATGTAGGAGAGTGGCGTCTTCAACTCATGTGCGACGTGCGCCACAAACTCCCGCCGGTTCCGCTCCAGCCGGTAGAGGTGCCCGGAGAGTTCGTTGATCGCCCGGCCCAGTTCTCCCAGTTCATCTTGGGTTCGAACGGTCACTTCGGCCACATCTCCTCGGGTAATGGCCCGAGTTGCCCGCTGCATCTCAATCAACGGCCGGGTAAGGACCTTGGACAGCCAGAATGCCAATCCCGTGGCGAGAAGAATGGCACCGAAGCCGCCGAGGAGCAGTAACTCTCGCATTCGGCGTAACGTGGCCTTTGCCGGGGATGCATCCGTGAACATGACCAGTCCGGTCAGTTCCTGCCCCGTGATCTTCGCCGCAGCAACGGTATAAGGGGCTCCCCGGAACTCAACTTCGCCGGTCACCACACCCTGATTCTGTAGCTGCCGAAGTGCAGGAGCGTCAAGGAGTGGGAGTACGGCGCTGCTGGCCCGCACGAAGCTGTCATCCTGTCCAAGCAGCCCCCATTCGACCTCCGCGTCGGCTGCCATCATGGGAATGGACGCGACGGCATGAGGGTCACGGGAGACCATGCGGGCAAGCATGGTCACGTGCTCCCGAAGTGGCCGGGACGTCTGTTCATCGTGGTACCGGGTAAACATGCTGTTCAGGGTAAGGCCCACGGGAACCAGAACAACCACGAACAGCGCCATGACGGCCAGCCACAGCTTGAGCACGATACTGCGCCGGATCATGGGACAACCTCCAGGCGGTATCCAACGCCCCATACCGTTCCGATCAGACCGGCCGCGTCACCGAGCTTCTCCCGCAGGTTCTTCACATGTTGATCAATGGTTCGCGTTCCGCCTGCAAACCCATAGCCCCACACCGTGTCCAGCAGGTGGTCCCTGGTGAAAACCTGACCCGGATGGGTCACCAGTAGACAGAGCAGTTCATATTCCTTGGGCGTGAGCGTAACCGGCGAGCCATTCACCTGCACGGTCCGGCTCTTGGGGTCCAGCACAAGCGGTCCACGCTTGATCACTCCGGGGTCTTCATCACGCTTTGGGCGGTTGCGCTTTAACACGGCGTTCGCCCTGGCCGCTAACTCCCGGCCGTCAAATGGCTTAGGCAGGTAATCGTCTGCTCCGAGGTTGAGGCCCAGGATGCGGTCGTGTAAATCGCCCCGTGCCGTCAGCATGAGGATGGGAAGGTCGCTCGTCGTCCGGATGCGCCGGCAGACCTCCCAGCCATCAAGTTCCGGCATCATCAGGTCGAGGATAACCAGGTCATAGTTCTGCGCCTGAGTCATTGCAAGGGCTTCGATGCCGTTGGCCGCCTCGTCCACGACAAAGCCGTCCCGCTCCAGATAGAGCCGGACCAGCTCACGCATCGTAGCTTCGTCGTCAACAACCAGGACTCTCGGTTGCGGCATCGCCAACCCTCCCCAGACCGCTACGATTCCGCCTTTTCCTTGTGGCACTCTTTCTGCCCGCAGCAGGAGTTCCCGCCGCCGGCCGAGCTGAACGCCCAGATCCCGCCGATCATCAGGAGTGGGCAAAGCAAAGTGGGAAGCCAGCTGAACGCCGGACCCACCCCGAAGTAACTGAGTCCCAGGGCCAGAACGACCGGAACCACGCAGCAGGCAGCCAACCACTTGATACCCTTTCTCATTATCGGTCACCTCCGGATGTCAGGATACCGGAGAGCTGTCCACGCTTAACCGGCTAATCCGGGATTTGACTTGCCATCTTTTTCCTGTTAGGGTGTCCTTAAGGCCGTCAGGATGGAGGTGGCTTCTGTTTTGCGAGTGGTCAAGGTGGAGGGGCCGGTGGGCTTTCAGGTGGTCGAGGACGAGGGGCGGGTGGTGGGACCCATTGAGACATACCTCCGGTTTTTGGCGGCCCGCTCCTTTTCAGCGAGAACGATACGCTCTTACGCGTATGATTTGCTCAGCTTTTGGCGGTGGCTTACTCTCGCTGGGAAGGACTTTACCACGGTAGCGTCCGACGACATTTTGGCTTATGTCGAGTGGCAAAAGACGGTGCACAACCCTCAGCGCCCGGATGCCAACGTGTACCGTATCGAGGACGGCAGCAATGGCGGGATGTCTGTGCTGACCATTAACCGCCGATTGGCGGCCATTAGCGGCTTGTACGCTTACTTGTTCCGTCAGGACCCCAGCCAGGTTAAGCGAAACCCTATACCACACGCCCAGGAAAGCCGTTCCTGGCGGCGGGCTGGAAGAACACGTGGGCTGCTGGGTCATGTTCGAAGCAAGGTGTCCACGAACGGGATCTTACTCCGCCTTCCGCGAAAGTTGCCGCGACCGTTGGAGACGCAAGAGGTCGAACGACTTGTCGGGAGCTTCCGGAAGTACCGGGATAAAGCCATTGCCCTCCTCATGCTCTTCGGGGGACTCCGCTCGTGTGAGGTGCTGGGACTTCGGATAAGCGACATTGACATGGGAAACCGGAGCGTTCGTGTCTGGGGAAAGGGCGGCCAGGAGCGGGTGGTGCCGGTGGACCCGGACACCATACGGGCTGTACACCGGTACATCCTTCACGAGCGGCCAGAGACGGAGCGTACCGCGGTATTTCTGGTGCTCAAGGGGCCCAGTAAAGGGCAGCCACTTACTGCTGCCGGCCTCCGGACGATCTTTCGGTACCACCGGGAGTTGTCGGAGGTGTGGATGGGCAATCCACACAGACTGAGGCATACCTACGGGACAAGTATGGCTCAGGCTGGAGTTGACGTCCAAGTCCTGAAAGATCTCATGGGACACGCCAACATTGACAGCACAACCCAGTACGTTCACTTCTCAGCGGACCATCTAAGGAAGGAGTACGACGCGGCCGTCCGGCAATTGAAAGGTGGTGCTGCCCATGAGTAGTCCTTTCCCAGCTCAACAGCCGTCTGGTTCCTGGGAAGAGCAACTTCTGGACCGTTACAACCAGCACATGGCCCTGCTCAAGCTCGGACCAGCAGCCCGTGATTACCGGAAGGCAGCGGCTAAGCGCCTGTTGCTGCGACTGGCGGGAAAGGACTGGCGCAGTCCCGCCATAGCGTCTGACTTAAGCGACATCGACAGATTTGAATCCTGCTTTCTGACGTTCTTGTTGTTAAACGGGCATGTCCGCCCGGGCTACGACTATCTCTTCGCGCGCAAGTTCAACAGCATGGTCCGGGAAGCTCCATTGACTCCTTCCGGGAAGGCTCTGGGAATGGTGGCTGAGTGCGGCCGCAATTTGGGATTCGGCAAGCGTCACATCGAGGCGTTCATTCCCCTGGTAGTCCTGCGCCTGCTAATCCACACCGGCAAACCCCTTGAAAGCCTGACCCGCCGGGATCTCGATGAGTTTCGGCAAGCAGTCGGCCACTACGCTTCGGTCACCGGCCGGCCTGCACGACACTACACAATCTCGCTTCATGCCGTGGAGAATGTCTTGTACCATCTCGGGGTGCTATCCAAACCCGCCGTCCACCGCCGTGCTCGAAGGGCCTCGTGGTGGGAACGCCTGGCGGATCTGCCTCAAGCAGGGTTTAGGGAGACTATGGCCCCCTTCTTGGAGAAATTGAGTACCACCCATCGCCGAAGCACGGTCGAGGGCTACTGCTGCAGCTTCCGGCTGTTGGCACGGTTCGTTTGGCAGCACGATCCGATGGTAACACAGATCTCCCAACTCGACAGGCAGCAGCACATTGAGCCGTGGCTAATCTGGAACTCCCAGCGGGAACGCGAACTGCAAGGGGGGCAGACCCGGTCTGTCAGCCAGAGCTACAGGAAAACTACCATCCTTGACGTGAAGTGCTTTCTGGACCAGATCGCGGAATGGGGCTGGGCCGAAAGTCCACAACGGACACTCCTGTTCAAGAGCGACCTCCCTAAAGTGGACTATCTCCTACCCCGGTACATTCCCAAGGAACAAGAACAGCGGGTCATGGAGGCTATCCGCACCCTCGAAAATCCGGTTCAGCGATACGGACTGCTCATTCTACGCGCAACTGGCATGCGGGTTGGTGAACTGGTTGGTCTGGAGTTGGACTGCGTTCACCAAGTCCCAGGTAAGGGGGCCTGGCTGAAGGTCCCACTCGGCAAGTTACACACGGAGCGAATGGTACCGCTGGACGACGAGACACTGGCTCTCCTTGATGCTTTGGCAGAGCTACGAGGACCCCAGAAGCCTCTTCCACACCCGTCTACCGGAGTGCCAACAGAGTTCCTCTTCGTCACCCGTGGCAAGCGAGTAAGCGGGGAGTACATTCGCGATGCCCTAGCCAAGGCGGTGGGTGAAGCTGGTTTGCTCGACCCGTATGGAAACCCTCTGCGCATTACCCCACACCAGCTTCGTCACACTTATGCGACGGCTCTTGTCAACGCCGGAGTGAGCCTCCAGACACTGATGCACCTTCTGGGACACGTCACCATGGAGATGAGCCTCCGATACGGTCATCTCTTTGACAGCACCGTGCGGGAGCAGTACGAACAAGCCTTGGACAAGGTCAAGAGGCAGTACGCACCGGACATGTACGAACTCCCGGTGGTTCAGCCCAAGCTAGCGTGCACCAGCGTAGTGCCCGCTGCGTCCGACTGGATAGAAGTGCACGAGCTGAAGACCCGACTGGCTCACGGTTACTGTCTGCGCCAGGTCCACGAACAGGCATGCCGATACGCCAACATCTGCGAGAATTGTGCCTCGTTTGTCCCCATGCCTGAAGCCAGGCCTGTCTTCGAGCAGCAACTCCACGACGCTCGACTCCTGGTGAGGGACGCTGTGGCCAGGGGATGGGACAGTGAGGTGGAGCGACACAAGGCCCTGGTAAGCCGCCTGGAGTCATTCCTTGCCACTATCCCCGAGGCGATGACCCCAAAGAGCACAAAGGGCAACAGGAAAAAGGTGAACGGGGAAGCAAGATCTTGAATGGCGCAGTATTAGCCGGATAACCAGAAACAGTAGGGAACCTGTAAAGGTTTTGTGAAGACCCGGGAGCGTCAGCTACGTCAGCCAATAGAGCATGGTGTCCGTGAGCCCGAGGAAAAGGAAGACGGCAGCAGCGGCCCATCGGACGTACCGATCCGTATTCCTGACCTGTCGAATCCACTTTCCGCCCAGGCTCTTCCCGGCTGTGAGGGCGAGTGCCCAAATGAACACAGGTACGGCCGTCCCGAGCCCGAAGATCGGGATAAGCAGCAGACCTCCCGGCGCCTGGATGATAAAGGGAACCAGAGCACCAAAGAAAATGATGGCCATGGTTGGGCAAAACCCCAGAGAGAATGCGATCCCGAGCCAGAAAGGAGCGGAACCCTTCCGCGGGGCTCTGTGTGCCACCCAATCGGCGATGCGCTGCCCCATTTCGCTGCGCCAGTGAATGAGTCCGATGAGGTAAAGCCCAATCAAGATCATCAAGGGGCACGAGAGCTTGCGCATGAAGGCGAGCGCCGTGTTCGGGATCCGAAACCCAAGTATCGCCGCCAGGACACCGAAGGCCAGCTATACGACTATTTTGCCCCCAAGGAATGACCAGACGGTGCGCCAAAGTGGTGCCCGTTCCCTGATGGGACTGTGTCACATAGGTGATTGCGCCAGCATTGCCCGTCAACTGGCAGGGGGCCAGTCCCCCCAACAACCCCAGCAGCAAAGCTGATAACGCCGGCATGTTCTGCCTGCCGATGGTTGCCTGGATGGGGCTGGCTACGGCGGCACTGACCTTGCTCATGAGCAGATACCACTGGTACGCGAGGTGAACAAGCCAGTTCACAATATCACCCCCTCGGACCGTACAGTTGTAAAGAAACCGTGAGGAAATAAGAAATCGAGATCCCGCTGAAAGTCTTAGCGAGGTAGGGGTGCAACGCGGTCCATCCATGCTGCCGAGGGCAACCAGCCCGACGGGACAAAGGGCTTTCCCTGGGCCGCACTTTGCCACTTCAGTTCCCAACGGGCATGTGTGGTGTGGCATAGAACTTGAAACGACGGCCGCCGGAATTAGCCGACGGTCGTCGTTCTCTTCTACCGCTGTATCAAGCCTTGACCAGTTCCAGGTAGGCCACGATCTTCCTAGCGACTTCGCCCTCAGGTACGACGACAGTAACGAAAAGGTTTCCCGTTCAGGGGAGAAACCGGTGGTCTGGCCTTGGATGTTTCCTGGCGGTCCATAGGAGCAGCAATGCTCCCAGGGTGATGGCCACGTCGGCTACGTTAAACACCTGAAAGAGAGTGGTCAAAGGGTCAATGCGCAGCATGTCGGTCACCGAACCCCAGAGCAGCCGGTCGACCACATTGCCAAGCGCCCCGCCCATGATGATTCCTAGAGCCGCCCGCTCCGCTCGGGACTCCACCCGGCGGCTGTACCAGGCAAGGCCTGCGGTTACCCCAAGTCCGATGATCACGAGGGGCCACCGCTGGCCGGAAAAGATGCCGTAGGCGGCGCCCGGGTTCTGCACGTACTCCAGGGAGAAAAGCCGGGGGATGATCGAAATTGTCTGGCCTTGCGTCATCGTGGCGATGACGACCCGCTTGACGGCCGCGTCCAGGGCGAGCACGACCCCGGCGATGATCAGAATGAAACTCGTGTGTGCCGCCTCCCCCTGATGGAACCGGGGCATCTCAGGCTCCCGGCTGCGAGTAGTCGGATCGAGTACCGGTGGCAATCGTGCCACAGGCAGCTGCTTCAGCATACTGCCAGAGCTTCCGAACGAGCGGTTCGGTCACCGCATCGACACATTCGTTGAAAATGAGATGGTGCCGTAGGTTGAATGCCAGCATCTCCTTGCGTGGGGCTTCAAATCGCTCGAAGACCTTGCGAGAGTAGTCCAAGGAGAAAAGAGGGTCACCAGTGGCAGCCACCATCACCACCGCGGACACTTGAGATGCCGAGAAATCTTGGCCTCCAAGAGGCTGGCGACCAAGAAAAGGGGGTAGGTCTTTAGCGAGAGCGGGTCCGAGAAGTACTGTTCGCGGAGCAAATCCGACCGGAAGACCCGCTCTGGCTCCAAGTAGAAACTGGCAGGCAACTGCAGCTTGGGAAACAACCGGGCGGCAATCCTGGTGGCGCCTACTACCAGCCCCTTCAGCGGTGTAAGCCACCCGAACCGTGTGACCTGCAGGGTCTCGTTTAGCTCCACATCGACGATGTTGTGAGCAAATACAGCGGAGATCCGGTCATCCGTTCCGGCCATGGCCGCGGCGACGATCCCGCCCTGACTGGACCCCAACACGATCACAGTGGGACCAAAACGGGAGAGAGCATACGACACTGCGTCCTTCCCGTTTTGGACCAGTTGCTCAAAGTTGCGGAGTGCACCGGTGCGAGGGCTCTTTCCGTGCTCGGCAAAATGGACTCCGACCACGTTGAGGCCGGCTCCGGCCAGGGCGTCCAGCAGTTCTTCGTAAAAGAGGGGGTGCAGCATGGTGCCTGGGAGAAACACGATTGTCGGACCAGTAGCCCCTTGAGTATATGCTCTCCATACAGACAGCGCGATCGGGGTTCCCCCTGACCTGATCAGTGTTTCTTCGTAAACCTCCGGCCTTGATACCAGGTTAAGTTGAACCATAGCCGGGGATCGCATGGATGTCCTCCTCAACGGTTGAGCTCTGTTCGTTAGCCCTGGGCTTTCCCCTCGCGGAAGTGCTCCATAGCCTGGCGGATGATGCTGACTACGTGTCCATCATCCAGAGAGTAGAAGACCATCTTGCCCTGCTTGCGATATTTGGCGAGCCCCATGTTGCGCAGCAAGCGGAGATGGTGAGAGGCGGTGGCCTCAGTCACCCCCATGAGGGCTGCTACATCGCAAACGCAGAGCTCCTCTTTGGAGAGCGCCAACGCAATTTGAACGCGGGTATCGTCTGCAAGGGCCTTGAAAATGAGGGCCAGGCCCTGGGTTCCCTCCAATTCATCCCGGAGCCGCTGCACCTTCTCCGGGTCATAACAGGTTACCTCGCAGGTATCCTGCTCGGCTGCGGGCAGAGACTCCTTGCGCAGGTCCGGCATCGGTTGTCCACTCCCTTCCTTGAAGTCATGTCTGGCATCATGCGGACGCAGCTGCACCCAGGGACAGCTGGCGATAATCTCCGCCAGGTAGTTTGCGTCACGTCCCACTCCGCCCAGAAGGGCGGACCCTCGGGTATGCTGCCACGGAAGGCCCAAAAAGTAAAGCCCATGGGCAGACGTCACACCACGCTTATGGATCGGGATGCCCTTCTCGTCAAAGACAGGCACTTCAATCCAATCATAGTCTGGACGGAAACCCGTGGCCCAGATGATGTTTGTTACCTCTATCCGGCGTCCATCGGAAAAGCTGATGGACCTGTCTCGGGCAGAGTCTGTTCGGCCGACCAGTTCCACACCCAGCTCCCTGACCAAGCGGCGAAGGTCTGTGCCAATAAGGGGATCGTTCTGTCTCATACGCATGCCCACCCGTGAATTATCCGTTACATCCATCAGCCCCAGCTTGTAGAGCCACCAGAAGAGATCCTTCCCGAGGAAGCGCTGTGGCAGGTAAGGCGGTTTCTTTCCCGCGGACAGGTACACCCTGCGCTCCCGGGCAAGTTCCTCGGCGATCTGTGCGCCCGAGTTCCCAGCACCCACCACTAGGACGGGGCCCGAGGGGACCTGCTTCGGGTTGCGGTATTCCGAGCTATGGATTTGAAAGACCCCCGGTGAGAGGCCGGGTGGGAACGTACGGGCGTTGGAACGGCCCCGTGGCAATCACGACCTGACCGGCCAAGTAGGTTTCTTCGCCAGTCTCTACCGCGTATCCCGCGAACAATTAGACGATCATTTGAATATCAATATACTATCTTTAGCTGGGTCTGTCAATCTTCGGGAGGTGGTGCCCCCACAGTCGCCAGGAACGTTTTCCTTCCGGACCACTGAAATGGAGCACGGTTCATGAAATCATACAACACCATGCACACAGAAGCCTATTGTAAACGACAGCATCCTTTGGTAAAGTGGAAAAGTCACAGAAAGACCCTCCCGGCTTTGGCCTGGGACGGGTCTTTCTGGCGTGTCTGGGGTTTTCACCTTAGCCAACTTTGTTGGATGGAGGAAGTGCGGTGGCCAAACCCGAGGACGGGTACCGGGTAAGCCAGCAGGGAGCCTGGTTAAGCATTCTAGCGTATGTTTGTCTTACGGCACTGAAGTTGGGAGTGGGCTGGTGGACCGGATCCAAGGCCCTTTCGGCTGATGGTGTAAACAACCTGACCGACGTCATGGGGTCAGTGGCTGTGCTTTTCGGCCTTCGGATCGCCGGCCGGCCGGCTGACGATGATCACCGCTATGGGCATCAGCGGGCTGAGACTGTTGCAGCCATCGTCGTTGCTTCGATTATGGGGCTGGTAGGGCTGGATGTTCTCGTGTCAGCGACCAGAGCTGTCTTCCGACCAGACCTAGCCGCACCGCACCCAGTTTCCATCCTGGTGGGACTTGGGTCGGCACTCGTGATGCTTGGCGTCTACACCTACAACATTCGCCTCGCCCGCCGTACCGGCAGCAAGGCTCTAGCTGCAGCTGCCTACGATAATCGTTCCGATGCCTTGACCAGCCTGGGAGCTGTCGCTGGCATCGCCGGCGCCCAACTCGGTTGGCGATGGACCGATCCGGCGGCTGGTGTCGCAGTTGCGCTGGTGATCCTGCACACCGCCTGGCAGATTGGGGTTGAGGCTGCCCATGCGTTAACGGACGGTTTCGACACGGAACTGCTTGACCACATTCGGAAGCAAGTGGTAGGGGTTGCCGGCGTCGTGCAGGTGCGGGAAGCCCGGGCCCGGTATCTCGGCAACACCGTCGCCGTCGAGGTCACCGTGTCGGTCTCACCCAACCTGGGAGTTGTGGAGGCACATGCCATCAGTGAACAGGTGGAACGGACCCTTCTCGCAGATGGAGCGGTGGGGCACGTTCATGTTCATGTGGAGCCCGTGACCCCGAAGGGAAGGACGTCTCGGGGCTAACTCGCCATGCCGTCTCAAAGCCGTCGGTAACGGAGGGGGCAACCCTCGACCTATTCTTTTCCAAAGAAAACAGCCAGTGTTCTAAGTTCCTTTTCGCCGATTTCGCAGCTCCACTGCCACAACACGAGATCCACAACTCGCAACCGCTCAGATGTATGTTCAGAAATCGCTCTGCAGAGGTTCTCGGGAGATGTCCCCAGCATCCCGGCGAGCTTGACGACGGGCCCCCGTTGGGCAACAACATCCCACCCCAAGTTTCTGGCAAGGTGGTAGCGGTTCTGACTCCCGATGAACGGCAAGGTGCTCATCCAGGCTAAAGCCTCCTTGTCAGGGAGTTTGGCTAGCCTGGTCATTTGACCCGGACTCCGCGTAAGATCAGAAGCCATCGACTGTATCGCATCGATCTTCCGGCGGTTGGCGAGTACCTGGAGTACCTCTCCCCGGGGGGCAGTGGCCGCCCTCTCGGGCTCCCAGCCGCCTAAGGCTTCACCAAGACGGGCCCACCTCGGCCGGATTGCCTTAGCCGTCAACCCACAGCATGCAACGACCCATCCATATTCCTCGAGCAATTCCCGGTCGCTCTTCGCGGCCGGGACTTCGCTGCGCCAGAGCCCAAGGGTCGTCTCCCAACTGGGATCGGACCGACGAAGATGATCCAGCGCGAGGTCCCAAATCATCTGGTGCTGCACGTACTTCTCGCTCCTAAACGCAACAGCTACTGAATGGGGCCACGGACAGCGCGCTTCCTTGCTAGGCCCCGAACCTTGTCCCGAAGGCGCACAACCTTTTTGGCGAACAGTCCTAGCCGCAGCTTTTGCACCTGTTCTTCAGCCTTCTGAGCCCGTTTGAGGGCTGCTTGGAGCGCTTTGCCTGCCTCGGTCTCCGTGATCCCGGGTCCGGCAGCGTAGAGGCCATCCAGCACCTGCTGAAGAGCCCGCAATTGTACATCCTTGGCGCTCACGAGGCGTTGCATCTCTTCGACTCGCCTTTCCGCCTTCTCAGCCCGGAAGCGCCAGGGCACCTCATCGTTGTGAGTATCCACCACAACCAGGCCCCTCTCAATCTGCGCCCGCAGGCGAGCCAGTTGCTCGGTGGGCACTGCTTTGAGTTGGAGCTCCCGCATCAGTGCAGAGACTGCTCCGCGGAGATGCCGGTTCTCGGCAGCATATCGCTCCGCCTTTGACGCTTGCTGAACTAACTGGTCGCGCTCCCTGGTAACCTCGTTAATGCGATTCCTCGACTCCCGGAGTTCAGCCTGCAAAGCTTCAATTTGCTTCTGGGCTGCCGCCAAAGCTTTCACCTTGGGCTCTGTAGCCGGTGACAGCTTCCTCGGTTTCCGCTTGAGATCCCGCCGGCGGCGGACTAAATTCGCCATCTCCGGATACCGGTGGGCGAGTGTGGCGTACGCGATTCGGGCCATTCGGGCGAACTCGGCGACCGTCGGATATTTGCTCTGCGCCAGAACTTCTTCCCAGGTTTTCTGAAGACGGGTGGGGGTATCCAGTCCGCCCTCGATACGCTTGTTAGCCATCTGCGGCACCTCGTTTGAGTCGCATGGCTGTCATATCGGTGAGAACCCTTTCTCCGAGGGCTGTACGGTTTCGCAAGTGGTTGATCACGGGTGACCTCGGATGGGTCCTCTCGGCTACCGAAAGTTGCTCTCGTTCGGCTTCCAGGTCGGCTTCGACCTGGGAGTAGTCATCCGGGCCGAAGAGGTACCACTTGCACCCGTCCCCGTCGGGGCCGATCCAACAAGGGTCAGCGCTCGGACACGGACCGGCTTCGAGCGGGAGACAGCAGCCTCCGTAGATCGTTTTCTGAAGGCGTAACCCGGTTTTGAGCATCAGCTCGACCTCTCCCGGCGTGAACCACTTCATCAGCATCAGACGGCTTTCGCCACTGTTGCCGAAGAAGGCGGCCGCTTTTCCGTCGACCAGCTGCCGCTGATACAGAGCGGCAAGTTCCTCGCGACGAGTTTCGTCGGCATGAGTATAAACGTAGGGCATTTGCAGGCTGAGATGCTTTAAGTCCTGTCGCACATCAGCCATGGTAGCGCCGCCCCTCCTTAACAGACTGGCCCGGGTATGCCGCGTGTCATGTGGGAGGAAGTGGTAAATCTCACCGTTGTAGCGGATGTCGTGTCGGTCCATAAACCCATTGAAGTAGCGCCCGTTCCGGGTATAGCCGTTCACCCACTGCCGGAATCGCTCGGCGGTCAGGTGCGTAAAGTCTCCCTTTTGAGTCCTGGTCATGAACAGATAGGGCTTTGGGTGCCCTGGTGACAGGCGGTCGATCATTGCGTCAACCATTTCCTGTGCTGTCCTTATCGCGTCTCTCACTAACTCAGCCGCGTAGAGCGGCACAAACACCTGCTGTTCACCGCGGTCTAATTTGGTCTCGTTGTATACCAAGCGGAGCCCGCCCGAGGGGTCCCCGGGGAGTAAAGGCACCTCGGGATTGCGCTTCAAGAACAAGGTGTGGGAGATTCGCCGGCCTGTCCAGAGCAACACCTTCATGATCTGGCACATAATGAGATGCTGCCTTACCAGAGTGGCAGCCTTAGCCTGGGGTCCTGACCGACGTTCTGCCTCGATAATCCGCTCGCGCAAGTGCTCTTCTTCCACTTTGAGGGCGACAATGATCTGGTCACGGACCTCAGCAGGGATGACCTTGTCATCACCCTTGTGCTGCTTCTTGTACCGGAACTTTCCACGAATGCCGAACCCCTGTACCGCTTCCCCATAGTGGACCCGCAACCATCGGCAAAAGGAGTTGATGCAGTCCACGACGTCTGCCTTTTTGTAGGGCCTCAACTCGTCGGTCTTCTGCAGCCACAAGCTGAAGGCGTCGCCGATCGCAGCCGTAAGATGAGCTAAATTCGAAATATCTGGATGGTACTTCGACAGGAAATCAACGAGCAGGTAGAGGTTATCGACGATCCTAGCGAGATAGCCGTTGCTATACCGTTCAACGA
>DAHVXO010000018.1 GCA_027356675.1 Symbiobacteriaceae bacterium
GCCGGCGCGGTTGGCGATGGCAAGGGCTCGATCTCGGCCATCGTCAAGATCGGTGACGTCCGGATTCACAGCGCATAAATGGGCCCAACCCAACTTGACAGAGGAGGACCGCCGCCATGTCTCAGGACGAGCGCCTCATGATTCTCCAGATGGTGGCCGACAAGAAGATCACCGCCGCTGAGGCAGCCGAGCTGCTCAAGGCGTTGGACCACCGGGAACCCGAGCCGGCCAAGGGCCCCCAGGCCCTGAAGAAGCCCCCATTTCGGTCCCGGCCCACGCCGCCGCCCGTTCCCCCTGTGCTCTCCGGCTTGGGTTCTTTCATTGAAAACGTGGTCGAGAAGGTGACCGGCTCGTTCGCCAGCGCCTTTGAGCCACGCTATGAGTTCCCGACGGAACTGACCGGCGAGTTCACTGGCGACGTGGTGCCGATCCGCATCGTGACCGGCAACGGGCGGGTGGTGGTCCGCGCGTGGGATGAGCCCGGCTACAAGGCGTCCATCCTCGCCAAGGCCGCCGGTGCGAATGAGGATGAGGCGCGCACCAGAGCTAACAGCGCCTACACCGTCAAGGCCGGTGCCGACGGATTTGAGCTGGAGGTCAAGCACTGGGATTGGGGCGACACCGCCGTCCACGTGACGCTGCTGGTCCCCAGGGGCAAGACCTACCGTCTCGATGCCCGCACGGGCAACGGCTCGGTCGAACTGGAGGGGCTCTCCATGATTGAGACCCAACTCGACAGCGGCAACGGCAAGATCTTCGTGCGAGGCGGCAGTGCAGACCGGGTGACGCTGAGGACCGGCGTCGGCTCCGTGGATATTGAGGCGGATGTGGCCAACCTGGATGCTCAGACCGGCAGCGGATCGCTCCACATCATGCCGACCGGCAGCCGGCCACAGCTGCTCCAGCTCAACACGGGCAACGGTTCGGTCCATGTGCAGACCGTGAAGGTCGGCGCAGGCGCCGGATTCAAGGTAGAGGTCCACACGGGCCTGGGTGGCGTTAACCTGGGTCTCCCCAGCCTTACCTTCGACAGCGACGTGCGCTCGAGCCCCAGCAAGAGTGTGCGCGCCCGCACCGTCAACTTCGAGACGGCGTCCGTGCCGGTCACCATCATCGCTTCGACGGGCATGGGCTCTGTCACCATCGATTGAGCGGCAGATCGAGATTTGGCTCGAAGCCTGACCCTTGAAAGGGAATGAGTTCGCCCCCGGCGAAATAATCCTTTGAAGGGGGGCTGGTGCACCGTGGCAATCCTTCTGAAGTGGTTCCTGAACGCACTCTCTCTGCTTGCCATCTCCTACCTCGCTCCCATGGTGGGGATCCTGCCGGGGTTCAAGGTGGATGGTATCGAGGCCGCAGCCTTTGCGGTGGCGATCCTGTCGATCCTCAACCTCACGGTGAAGCCGATCCTCAAGATCCTCGCCCTGCCCATCACCTGCCTGACCTTTGGGTTTTTCGCACTCATCATTAACGCCTTGATGCTGCTGCTGACCTCCCGGGTCGTGCGCGGCTTCGATGTCGGGAGCTTCTGGAATGCCCTGCTCGCTTCCGTCATCTTCGCCATTATCAGCGCCATTCTCAACAGTATCTTCAACCTGGAAGAGGACTGAGGGTCATTCAAACGATCAAGCTCGTCGCAACCGATCTGGACGGTACACTCCTGGGACCGGATCTGCAGATTCCCCCTCGGACCCGGGCAGCCATTGCGGAAGCCCGGGGCCGGGGGGTCCGTTTTGTCATCGTTACAGGTCGCATGTACCGCTCTGCCGTCATGTTCGCCCGGGACCTGGGCCTGGCGGATACCCCGATCATTGCCTACAACGGCGCCTTGGTCCAGGAGTATCCTTCCGGGCGCACCATCTCGCATGAACCCGTGCCGCTGGAGACGTGCAAGGCGCTGGCCGCCTTCTGCGAGGCGCGCGGCTGGTACTTGCAAGCCTACTTGAACGACCGGCTCTACGTGCCGGAGTTGAACACGCTGTCCCGGACGTACGCTGAGTTGGCCAAGGTTGAGCTGGAGCCCGTCGGGTCGCTCTTCTTCTGGCTGCAGGCGCCCTCCACCAAGCTCCTGATCATTGCTGACCCCGCTCAGATTCCCCAGATCCAGACCGAGGTCCGCAACTTGCTCGGCCCCTCGGTCGAAGTGCTCTCCTCGCTGCCATCCTACCTCGAAATCACAAGTGTGCGCGTCTCCAAGGGCGTTGCCCTGGAGGCCGTCGCCGCGTCCATGGGGATCGCGCGCGACGAGGTCATGGCCATCGGCGACGCCATGAATGATCTCTCGATGCTTTCGTGGGCCGGCACCGGCGTTGCCATCGGCCATGCACCGGAAGCGGTGCGGCGGGTAGCGTCCTACATCACACAAAGCGGCCCCGGCGACGGGGTCGCCGAGGCGTTGGTCCGGTTTGGGCTCTCGGGCAATCCCGGCTAGTCGTCGGGGTCCGTCAGGACCGACATGGTTCCCGGGTAGGCGCCGTACATCTCGGCAGTCCAGGGCATGGTGGCGGTCCAAGGCATAGCGGTCGGGGCGACGGTCCAGCCCATGGGATACGCCTGGGCGCCAGGCCACATCATGCCGGTCGTGCCGGCAGCCTCGGCCGCTTCCTGCGGCGATATTCCGATGAGGGATGCCTCCCGCCGTTCCACGGAAGCGATGGCACGGGCCGGCGAAGCGCCGGCGCCCACCAGGGCGCCCATGATGGCCACCTGGCGAAGCGTATGCTCGAGGAGCACACCAAGGGCGTTCTCCCGGATGCCGTGTCGCACGATGGGCTCCACCATTCGCACAAGCCGATGGGGCATGATCTGTAAGCACCTCCGCTGCCAGCTTATGCGGCCTCGCCTTGGGGGTGATGCGATGCGGCTAGTCCGGGTTGGGGACCACTCGGCCGGTGTCACCGTCCACCAGGACGGGTTGGCCGTCCTTCAGCCGCTCCAGGGCTCCCGCCACGTTGACCACCGCAGGTATGCCATACTCGCGGGCCACGATGGCCCCGTGCGACAGATACCCGCCGACTTCCATGACCACGGCGGATGCCCGCAGGAAGAGCGGCGTCCAGGCCGGGTCGGTGGAGGGCGCCACCAGCACCTCGCCCCGGCTTAGTGCCGAACCCTCGTGGGGGTGGTGGATGAGCCGGGCGTTGCCGTGCGCCTGGCCGGCCGAGACCGCGACCTCTCGCAGGATGCCGCGCTGGTTCTCCACCACCGCGGCGTCGGGGGTGGCCTCCACCCTCGTCCGCAGGTTGACCACAGCCCGCTCGCCCATCACCACAGCGGGCGCCGGCAGGGCCTCCAGGGCGGTCCGCTGTTGCAACCGGTGGTCGAGAATCGCCGGCAGCCCGCTCCCATTCCACTGCGCTGAGAGCAGCGATGCCACCTCATCGCCGGTCAGGAAGAAGACCTGCGCCGGATCCGCCAGAATCCCCTTGCCCGCGAGCCGCCGGCCAATGGCGAGCGCCGCCATCCGGGCCGGCCGGACCAGGCGCACCAGCGCCGACTTGGCATCCTCGCGCAGGCGCATGGCCTCCCGGGCCCTGGTCAGCAGGAAGCGATAGAGCGGGTACACGGGGGAAAACCGCAGGGACGCGGCCACTTCCGCTTCCGCCCGCCGGCGCCTCTCCCGGGCCACATCCCGCGGATCCGGCTCCGGCACACCCTCCCGCACATACCCCCGAATTGTCTCCAGCACGAAGCTGGGGTCCTCCGACCAGCGCGGATTCATGATCTCCATCTCATAGACGCCCCGGTGGCCGAACTCCCTGAAGAACGCCTCCAGGGACTTGGCGGTCTTGGTGCCGCGCAGGGCGGTTCGCCAGTCCGGGTCGACCGGCGCCGCCCCAGCCCTCGCAAAGTACTGTGAGGCCGCCGGCTCGGTCAGCGCGACCCGCGCCACAGCCACCAGGCGATAGCCCTGTTCGGCACTGGTGATGGTGCCTGAGCCGGCCAGGAGCGTAGAGGTGAGGGCACTGCCCCGCCCAGGGAACCGCTTCTCCAGCAGTTCCTCCAGCCGCGTGCTCCACAGCCCGCCCACGTTGTGGATCATGGTCTCGGGCAGGAACTCCCGGCGCTGCTTCTCCACCGACCAGAGCCGGTGCAGGAAGTCCAATTCGTGATAGCGATCGGAGAAGGGGTGGCTCTCAAACTCAGCACACCACTGCCAGACCTTCGCAAACGACGCCCCGGACCGGCGTGCCGCCCGTCGCAGCACCCCACCCATACGGGCGAGCCGCCGTAAGCGCTGCAGCCCCTTCCGGCTCCAAACCGGCGCCGCACCCGGCACCCGAATCTCGGGCT
>DAHVXO010000022.1 GCA_027356675.1 Symbiobacteriaceae bacterium
GGCCCGACGGCGATCGCCAAATCACGCCGGACGCAACAAATGTGGGTCCGTGCTTGCTACACCCGGCTCGCATAGAACGCCACCGTGCTCTTCGCAAGCCCGATGACCTGCTCCCGCAGCGCCGCAGGCTCCAGCACCTCCAGCTGCGGTCCGAAGCTGAGTGCGTACTCCGCAGCGATCTCCGCCGTGTCGAACCGGATGGAGACCCGCTGCCAGCCGTCTGCGTCCGGCGGCTCCGGCTGCCCCACCTTTGCGAACCGCCCTCCGAACCAGAGGCGGCCCGCCACCCCCGGCGCCACTCGCACGACTGCCTCGTACCGGGGCAAGCCGGCGATGAACTCTGCCTCCGACTGCGCCCAATATCCGGCCAGGTCAAACGGCTCGGGCCGGACCGAAGGCTCCGCCAGCAACGGTCGCGCTCCGGATGCGGGAGACCCGGTAGGTCCGGGGCTCTACCGCGACGGCGGCCACAAGGTACCAGATGTTCCCCTTCGCCACCAGCCCCAGCGGGTCCGCAACCCGTTCCGATATGGACCCCTCGCTGCGCTGGTAGGTAAAGAGCAGCTTTCGCTCCTGCCAGATGGCGTCCTGGAGGGTCGGCAGCAGGGAGATGTCCTCCCCGCAGCGCCGCCAGTTAGCCGTATCCACATAGATGCGCTGCCGCGCGTACTCGGCGCCCGACGGCTGGATGGGCGGGAGGGCAGCCATCAGCTTGGTCAGGGCGGTCTCCGATACCTTGTGCATCCCCAGGTCGGTCATCAAACGCGAAGGCTTTCCGAGGAAGAGCGACCGAATCTCCGGCTGGCTCAGGCCGGTGAGATCCGTCTGGTACCCCTTGGGCAGAGTCCACCCGCCGCCAGTGCCGCGTTCGGCCATCACCGGCACCCCCGAGATGCTTAGCGCCTCCATGTCCCGGTGGATGGTCCGCTCCGAGACCTCCAGCTTATCGGCCAGTTCCCGGGCCGTCATCCGCCAGTGGATCTGGAGCAGCAGCAGAATGGAGAGCAGTCGGTCCGCCCGCAAAAAATTCACCGCCTTCGGAGATTGACCAGGGCGAAATATGACATGAGATGTCATATTCCCTTGATTATAATGAATGGCAGGTGCAAGCGGAAGCCTGGAAAGGGGATGCGTGACGACATGGCAGACAGACCATTGGCCGGGAAGGTGGCCGTCGTGGCTGGTGCAACTCGGGGAGCAGGGCGCGCCATCGCGGTGTCGCTGGGGGAGGCAGGGGCGACGGTCTACGTCACCGGGCGAAGCGTGCGCGGCAAGTCCGCCACCCTGGGCCGGCCTGAGACCATCGAAGAGACGGCGGAGATGGTCACGGCCCGGGGCGGCGTGGGCATTGCCGTCCAGGTGGACCATACCGTGGAGACCGAGGTGCAGGCGCTGTTCGACCGGGTGCGGCTGGAGCAGACCGGGCGGCTCGATATCCTGATCAACGACATCTGGGGCGGGGACGAGCTGGCGGACTGGAAGGTGCCCTTCTGGGAGCACTCCCTGGGGAACGGGCTGCTCATGCAGGAGCGAGCCGTGCGGTCACACATGATCACCAGCTATTACGGGGTGCCGCTGATGGTGGCCCGCGGGTCCGGGCTTCTCATTGAGATGACCGACGGCGTGGATTACAAGTGCCGAGGCAACCTCTACTACAGCCTGGCCAAGGTCTCGAACATTCATCTGGCCGCTTGCATGGCCCTCGACCTGACGCCACGCGGTGTGACGGCCCTGGCGGTTACCCCTGGCTTCATGCGGTCCGAGGCCGTGCTCGACTTCTTCGGCGTGAGCGAGGCGAACTGGCGGGAAGGCGTGAAGCAGGACCCACACTTCGCCGCCTCAGAGACCCCGTACTTCGTCGCCCGGGCTGTGGTCGCCATCGCCTCTGATCCGAACGTAGCAGCGAAGGCAGGCAAGACTCTGTCGTCGTGGGACCTGGCCCCGGAGTATGGCTTCATCGATGTGGACGGCGCGCAGCCGAACTGGGGCGCATGGTACCGCGAGAACGTGGAGAGTTGAGGGATCCCGTATCCGAACGCGGCGTTGGACCGTTAAGGGAAGGGAGACTCACAACGCTGCCCACCAAGGAGGCCCCTATGCTACGCAAACTCATCAGCCTGCTCGGACTACTGCTGCTCACAGGCTGCACTACCCCGACAGGTCAGGATACATCCAAACCTGAAAGACCCGTCGCGCTGCAACCCGTACCGATCGCACCTGCACCCCTGCGACCCAGGCCCCTCTTGACGGAGTTACAGTTTGGCGAACTCCGTTCCGAGGCAGTCCCGCAGGATAAGATCTTGATCTTGCCCTCCATACCGCGGATCACGGCTCGCGTGGCAAATACGCAGAGCGTCCGGTGGCTTGTCCACGCCGGGGGTGGCATGGACCCCTTCCCCCCGCTGCTGGAGACGCTCCGGCCGAGGGAGACCGCGC
>DAHVXO010000032.1 GCA_027356675.1 Symbiobacteriaceae bacterium
AGTTCGACGAACTATACGAAAAAGGCAAGCTGGCCCCGCTGTGGACTAACGGTTACACCATTTGGCAAGGGTCACCGGAACCGCTGGTCGGCGTTTTCTTCAAGACCGGCATGCCCCGCGCCCATTATCACAACGACCAGATGGATCGCCTGATCGCAACCTTCCAGGGCACCACTGACCAGACCAAACGGTCAGGAGCGCTAAATGCGGCCCTCCGGATGCTGCATGATGATGCGGCTTGGTCCTACCTTTTCGTCGCCGGTGATGCGTACGGCACAAGAAAGACGGTCAAGTGGACGCCGCCCACAAACCAGATTCTCTTTCTGAAAGACGCCGACATTGAATAAGGTGGCAAGCAGGCGGGGAGCTCTATCTCCCCGCCTGCTACCCCGGGAAGACGGGAGAGGGGAGTGCGGTGAAACACTACATTGTTCGCCGCCTGTTGGCTACCGTAGTCACGCTGGTCGGCATCATCGTGGCGGCATTCTTCATCCTCAATCTGGCTGGTGATCCTACCACCGGTCTTTTGGGCGAAAACGCTACCCCGGAAGACATTGCCCGCCTGCGTCACTTGATGGGCTTTGACCGACCGCTGTGGCAGCAGTTCACTTCTTTTGTTTGGCAGGCTGTCCACGGCGACTTTGGAAAGTCCTTTTACTATCGGCTCCCCGCCATGTCCATAGTGTTGGAGCGAGTTCCGGCCACCTTTGATCTGATGTTGGTTGCCCTGGCGGTGACGGTCGCCATCGCCTTTCCTCTAGGTATGGTGGCGGCGCACCGCCGGGGGAGTTTCGTGGATAGTGCAGCCACGGCCATCGGCGCCTTTGGGCAGGCGGTACCTGGTTTCTTTCTGGCGATTCTGCTGATCTATGCCTTTTCGGTCAAGCTGAAGTGGCTGCCCGCCTTCGGACGTGAGGATTGGCGAAGTTACCTGATGCCTGCCCTGGTGCTGGGTGTGTACGGCGCTGCCCCGCTCACCCGCTTACTGCGTTCGACCTTGCAGGACGTGCTGACCCAGGATTACATCCGAACCGCCCAGGCCAAGGGCCTCTCGCCCCGAAAGGTCTTGCTCCGACATGCCCTTCGCAACGCCTTGATTCCGACTGTCACCCTGTTGGGGATGCAAATAGGGGTTCTTCTGGGCGGTTCGGTCATCACCGAGACGGTGTTTGCGTGGCCCGGCATGGGCCGCCTGTTGGCCCAGTCCATCCTGCAGCGGGACTACCCGGTGGTTCAAGCGGCCGTAACGCTGACCGGTTTGATATTCCTGGGCATCAACCTGGTCGTGGATTTGTTATACGGATGGATCGACCCGCGGATCCGCTACTAGTTGGGAGGCATGGCAGTGCGGTTTCCGGTGCTAATACGGCGCCTCTTGGAACGGCCAGTAGCCTTATTCAGCCTGGTTATCTTGGTAGCGGTCTTGGCCTTGAGTCTTACGGCACCCGTCCTGGAACTGCGGAACCCCAATCAGGCCGAGCTTACCGAGCGCCTCACTCCGCCGTCCTTTGTCCGGGGCGGAAGCCCAGTTCACCTGTTTGGCGCTGATGGTCAGGGACGGGATATTCTGAGCCGCGCCCTCTGGGCGGGCCGGGTTTCTTTTGCCATCAGTTTCGGTGCTGCCATCTTGGCCGCGGCGATTGGAGTTCCTTTGGGGCTGCTGAGCGGCTACAACCGGGTGGCCGATAGCGTCATCATGCGGATCGCGGATGTCCAGCTGTCCTTCCCCAGCATCATTGTGGCTTTGGCGCTGGTTGCCGTACTGGGGCCGGGGGTCATCAATTTGATCCTGGTGCTGGGTTTGAGCGGGTGGGTGGAGTATGCCCGGGTGATCAGGGGTGAGGTTCTTTCCCTGCGGGAGTACGATTACGTTGAAGCCGCACGCGCGATTGGTTGCACGCCGGCGCGCATTCTGTTGGTCCACGTCATGCCCCATGCTCTCTCATCCGCCCTGATCCTGTGGACCGTTCAAGGAGCCAGGTTCATGCTGCAAGAGGCGGGCCTGAGTTATCTCGGCCTGGGCGTTCCGGCTCAATACCCAAGTTGGGGCGGCATGCTCAGCGAGGCCCAAAAGACCGTATTCTACACCTGGTGGCCGGCTTTGTTGCCCGGATTGATGCTGACGCTTTCGGTCCTTTCGATCAATCTCTTTGGAGAATGGTTGGTGGAGATGTACAACCCCAAACTACGGCAGACGAAAGCGGGGTGACAGCCATGCCCGATCTTAGCCCCGCCTGGGAGGTATTGCGGCGGGCGCAGGCCGAGGGAGCCTTTCCCGGCGCGGTGGGGATGGTCTTTCGCGGCGAGGACTGCCTGGGAGAGTACGCCGTCGGAGGGCTGACCTACGATGCAGGCGCCCAGCCGGTGAACCCCGATACCCGCTACGACCTGGCCTCGGTCACCAAGCCTTTTGTAGCCTCGGCGGTGCTCACTCTGGTTGACGCTGGAATTGTCGACTTGGAGGCCAGCCTAGGCGATTATCTACCCCGCCTGAGGCATCTGAAGGGCTCGACCATCCGCCGCCTGCTGTCTCACACGGCTGGGTTGGCCTCGCGGCCAGACCTGCACGAACACTACCCGTCTCCCCAGGAACTGCAAGCCGCCTTTGACGCGCTCCCGCTTGCCTATCCACCTGGAAGCCGGGTTCTCTACACGAGCCTGGGGTACCAGTACCTGGGGGAGGTGATCACAGCCGCCACCGGGCAAGGGCTGGATGCCTATCTCGGTTCGACTGTCCTCCGACCCATCGGGGCTTCCGCCACGGGCTATTTGCCCCCGGCTTCGTTGCGGCCGTCCGTGGCACCCACTGAGTACAGCCCCGTCCGCCGGCGGCTGCTGGCCGGTGAAGTCCACGACGAGAACGCCTACATCCTCGGTGGCGTTTGCGGTCACGCCGGACTTTTCGGCACGGCGCGGGATGTGGCCCGTTTGGGACAAGCCCTGTTGGGTTACGGCCAGGCGGCCGACCTGTTGAGTTCCGAAACGCGCGCCCGCCTCTTCAGGCTTGAGACCTTGGGCCTGGGCGAACCACGGAGTCTGGCCTTTATATACCGGGACCCGCAGTTTGGCGACGGGTTGGGGCGTCCATGGACGCATACGGGCTTTACCGGCACCTCGCTCTGTCTTTGGCCGGAGGCGGGGATCGTGGTGGCTCTGGTGTCGAACCGGGTGCACCCAACTCGGACCAATCGGCTGATTTTGGAGGTTCGCAAAGCCTTTCACGATGCCGTGGCTCGCTGCCTTGGCGGGTAGGCGGGATGAGGTGGTGGGCCCTGCGGGCGTCCTGCGGCAAGCCATGGAGGCAACCGATACACCAAACGGGCCAGGCCATCGAGTGACTTTGGCAGACATACAACAGGAGGGATTCGGATGGCTAGAGCACAGAAACTGCTACTGATCGGGTTGGATTCCGCGACCTTGGGTTTCTGGCAGAAGTACGGTCACGAGGGCCGAACACCAAATCTCCGATCGCTGATGGAAAGAGGGGTCTCCATGAGGGCGCTGCCCGCCTTTCCACCGGCGACCGCGGTCAACTGGAATACCATCGTCACCGGGGCCTACGCTGGCAATCACAACATGACGGCCATGGTCAGGTTGGGGGCCGACGATCCCCTGGACCCCAGGCCTGACGCTGATCTGAGGAAACAGGTCAGCGGCTTTTTTTCCACTCCCAGAGCCGCCGAGACCCTGTGGGAAGTAGCAGAGAAACAGGGCAACAGAGTCCTGCTCCTGAAATATCCCACCTCCTGGCCTCCTACTCTCAAGGATGGGCTTCAGGTCGAAGGCTTCAGCGATCCGGCGTGGAGCATTTTCGCCCTGGCGCCGCGGATGTCTTTTGCCACCTTCAACCTCCCATCCTCAAAGGCGTCCAGTACAGGTGCGCCGGAAGGGACGCTACCCCGGGCCTACAAGATCGTTGTACGACCCGCCCGAGGTTGGCGGAACTTACCTGAAAAAGGGGGATCTGCCCTCGAGGCTTGTCTCCGTTTCTCGACGCGAGGAGGCGAAAAGGAGCTTTATGCCTTGCTCACCAGTGGGGCGCAGGGGAACTATGATCGGCTTGTCCTCTGTGAGGCCAGGGATACTCGTTCCGAGCTGGCCGAGGTGTTCCCCGGCCAGTGGAGTAAATGGACCAGATCAGCTTTTCCTCTGCATGACAACGTCGCTGAGGGTTTCTTCAGGGTTAAGCTAATGGATCTCTCACCGGACGGGTCCAAGCTCCATCTGTACATGAGTCAGGTATTCCCGGTGGACGGGTGGACGGTGCCCGCTTCGCTGGCGCGAGAGCTGTCCGAGGAGGTGGGGCCATTCCAGGAGCTGGGCGGAGTAGCCAAGCCCTACCAATTGGGTTGGGTGGATGAGCAGACTCTGATCGACGAAATGGCCTACCAGGTGGACTGGCTCGGCCGGGCGGCAGCCTATCTGATGTCCAAGGGAGATTGGCAGCTATTCATCACCCAGTGGCATGGCATAGACCATATGGACCATCTGTTTCTCGGCGGCACCGATCCCGAGGCGATCTTCTACTCGCCGGGCAGGCAGGAAACATGCGAAACGATGATCGCTCGCACCTATGAACTGGCCGATCGTTACGTTGGACACCTCTTGCGCTTGGTCGATGAGGAAACGCTCGTTGTGGTCACATCTGACCATGGCCACCTTCCCGTTCGGGCGCCCGGCCTTGACGTGAACGATATCCTCGAAAAGCAGGGCTTGCTCAAGTACAAGATCGCCAAAGCACATGTGCTGTATCCGCTGTCCCCGGTAGGGCCGAAGGAGATCGACTGGGCCAATAGCCTGGCGGCGGAATGCCAGGAAGGCTACATCTATGTCAATCTCAAGGGGCGCAACCCTCATGGCATTGTGGAGCCAGGCGACTATGAGAAGGTGAGAGACCGAGTCATCAACGCCGTCCAGGGGGCTCTCAATCCGGAAGTAGGAGAACATCCGGCAGCCCTGGTCCTTCGCAAGGAGGAAGCCAGGTTTCTGGGGATTCACGGATCGAATGTGGGAGACGTCATTTTCTGTGCCAAGACGGAGTTCTCCCGGCCCATGGCGAAAATCTCGCCGCTTCAGGATTGGGGCGCTGGTTACGCATCGACGGGCAACCATCACGGATACATCCATTCTTCCGGGTTCGAGCGCGACGAATGGACCATGCTGGCTTGCACTGTCGTCGCCGGGCCTGGCGTAGTGAAGGGGCTACAGCGGCAATCCCCGATCAACCTGGTCGACATAGCGCCAACGGTTTGCCATCTCCTCGGACTCCCCGCACCTCGGCAATCAGAGGGGCAGATCCTATGGGACATCCTGGAATGAAGTATTTTGTACAGACGGGAGTCGAATTAGCAGGAAAAGTGATTTGCGTAGCGAAAGCAAGGTTAGAATGGCACGGACGTTCCAAATATGGGACATACCCATTGAGGTGCCGCACGTTTAGGAGAGCGCAATGCCAAGACATGCAGCCAGAGGAGAATCCCTTGACTGCAAGCAAATGTCTCCAAATGTGGTGATGCAAGCATCACATTTGGT
>DAHVXO010000057.1 GCA_027356675.1 Symbiobacteriaceae bacterium
GGTGCTCTTCCAAACGGTCACGACATGCTTCCAATTCGCGTTGCTTCATAAAAAGCCTTTCGCGACTGGATTGTAGATTCCTGCTAACGAAGTACTACTAATGACCTATGGGGACTTCTGCCGGCTGCCGGTCATGACAAAGGCGATGATCCAGGCAACCCCTGACCTCTTTCGCTCCGCGGGGTTTGCCATTGATGAGCTGCTTGTGGAGTACACCAGCGGCTCCACGGGCGTCCCGTTTCGTTCGTACAAGACCGTCCGTGACGTTAACGCTTCGACTTTGGCGCTATGGGGTGCCCGCCGGCGCCTGGCCCCAGGTGTTGTCGGAACGCGCGGAGCGGCGTTCTATGCCTTCCGGGAACAGAAGGAGCGGCTTGTAACCAGCTCTGTCCATGTATCGGGGGAGATGCTGTACCTCTCGCTGTTCCACATGAAAGATAAACTGTTTGAGCAGTACTGGAAGGCGTTGATTGAGTTCCAGCCGAACTGGATTGTGGGCACTCCGACGGCTGTCTCGCAACTGGCAGATTACGCCGTCCGCAAGAAGCGTTCAGAACTTGGCCGGGTGCAGATTCAGCTGACCGAGATTGGCGGCGAGATCGCCTTCCCCGGCCAGTATCGGGTGATTCGCGAGGCCTTTGGCTGCCCGGTTTCCATGCACTACGGGGCCCGGGAACTCTGGCCGATCGCGTATTCGTGTAAACACGGAAGCCTCCATATCGTGGACCACCACGTTTTCGTGGAAGTGCTTCGCCCGGATGGTACCCCTTGCCTGCGGGACGAGCGGGGGCATGTCCACGTGACGAGCTTACGCTATGAAGGGGCTCCGCTGATCCGGTATGACCTGGGTGATCTGGCTCGGTTAAGCCCCAACCCCTGTGGATGTGGGCATTCTGCGCCGGTTCTGCTGCTAGATGGCGGACGAGCCGCTCAATATATCGTCCGCCGGGACGGCAGCGAGGTAAGCCCGGTCATCCTGTTCTTCATCTCAAAGAAGCTCTTCGGCCGCGATCGGCTTGGTGGAAGACGGGGTGGACGTGGCGGTGTGTGCCAGCCTGGAGTACCCGGGCGGCTGGCTGGTTCAGGCTGAGTCCTCGTTCCTGAGGCCTGTGGAGGACCAATTCTGCCTGTACGGCGACGAGGGTGCCATCCTGCTTGACCGCCCATTCATCAGCGGGATCGCCCCCTCGGTAATACGGCTGGTGGGCAAAACCGACCTACCCGTTTTTCCGGCCGGCCTGCCCGATACCCCGGTGGAAGAGATCGCATTTCCGGCGGTGAACTGCTACAAGGAAGAGATACTGAACCTCGGTGAAGCGATTCGTGGTGGCAGCCCAGTGCGAGTCACAGAGACGCAGAGTCTCGCCACGCTGCAGCAGATGGAAACTATCCTGGGGCAACTCCGGCAAGGGAGTGTTGGCTTACAGGAGGGGCTGCGATGATCCTCCAGCGCATCGCGGAGCATGCGGAACGCAGGCCCCATGCCCGAGTGCACGCCGAGGGGCAATGCCTGTCCTACGCACAACTGCTGGGCCTGGTTGCCCGCACGGCCGGAGATATTCCCAAGGGCGCCCACCTGGCAATTGCCTGTGACAATCCTCTGGGCTACTTGGTAGGGCTCCTCGCGTCCCTGTGCTACGGAGGTGTGGCAGTTCCGATCTCCACGGCCTTCCTGGACTCCGACCGGACCGTGCGCCTGCTTCGGCAATGTGACGTGTCGATCGTCCTAAGCGATCGGCTGGAGGGACAGTCGTTGCCCTTTCCGGTGATCGGCTTGCCGGACGGGGAGGCCAGATCCACGTCAATTCCACCCGGCAGCCGGGAAGATAGGCCGGCACTGATTCTGCAAACGTCTGGTACCACGGCCGACCCGAAGGCCCCAGTGCTAACCGGGAACGCTATTGGGTGGAACGCGCAAGCGACTGCGGACCGCCTGGCGCTCACGCCGCAGGACACCGGACTGATCACGCTTTCCTTGACACACAGTTTCGGGTTGAACGTGACCCTGGCCTTGCTTATGGCTGGCGCATCGGTGGTGCTGGCCAGGCGGGAGGTATTCATGCCCGGAAGTTTCTTGCACCTGGTCCGTAATCATGGCGTGACGGTCGCTGCCATGGTGGCCAGCCAGATGTACACCTATATATCGCAGAGCCGCTCCGTCCAGACCAACTGGCCCCTGAAGGCGGTGCTCTATGCCGGTGGCAGTACACCGGCTGGCTGGGTGAGGAGGCTTATGCAGTTGTGGCCGGGGACTCGCTTTCTGCAGGGGTACGGTTTGACGGAGGCAGGCCCCCGAGTCTCCATGCATGACGCCAGAGATGAGCCTGCCCCTCTGGAGAGTGCCGGCAGGCCGCTGCCGGGGACCAGCGTGGCGGTCTGGCATGAGGGGCGCCTGGTGGCTGAATCGGGTACGGTGGGGGAGATCTGGGTCCGGACTCCCTCGCGCATGTTGGGGTACTACCGGAACGAGGAGGCCACCAGGCAGGTTTTCAATGGGGACTGGCTCCGAACGGGTGACCTCGGATATATGGACGAGTATGGGTACCTGTACATCAGGGGCCGGCTTAAGAGCCTGATCAAGGTGGGAGGCCGTTCGGTTTACCCGGAAGAGGTGGAGCAGGTCCTACTGGAGTTGAACGGTGTGAAGGCCTGCCGTGCGTACGGAGTACTCGATGTAGGGCTGGGGGAGGTCGTGGCAGTTGAGGTGGTGGGCGACGACCTGGACCAGGAAACGGTCCGGGCGCATTGCAAGAAATGGCTTGAGGCCTACAAGATCCCGCGGATGCTGAAATGGGTGGCCGAAATCCCCAGGACTGAGCATGGAAAGATCAGGCGGACCTGATCGTGTTCCCGCATCCCTCACCTGGGCCATGGAGGCTGGGGTCATAGCGGCAGGCAGTCTGCAGGAGGTATTGGGTGTGGACGGTTACTTTGGCATTGTCATTGAGCAGTCTTTACGCAATCGAGACGTGCTAGATCCGGACCAGATTGTAGCTCGGAAGCGGGTGGGCAGTTGGCGGTTTCTGCTGGTATCGGTTCCGGGAGCGCAGATTGATCAGCACATCCAGGAGCTGCAGCCAAGCATGGTCACCGACGACAACTGGTACGCCCATTACTTTCGGGCGGAGGAGTTAATCGTGGTTTTCCGAGACGCCATTTTTCGCGTCAGCATTGATTCGGAGACTTGGGGGCCGGTGGTCGAACACGGACTCAGGAGTGGGATTCCCTTGGAGCAACTGGACTTCAAGCCGCGCACCGTAGCCGATTCGGAGTCATTCTTCTCGCCCAAGGAGCCTCTTCGACCCTAACCCCCGCCGCAGACGGCGGTAAACGCTGGTTCGATCCCTCTAGCGCCCACCAGGAAAAACTG
>DAHVXO010000067.1 GCA_027356675.1 Symbiobacteriaceae bacterium
TAGTAAAGTGGCTTGATCCCCAACGGGTCCCGGGCCAGGTAAAGGCCAGACTCGGCTCCCCAGATCGCGATGGCAAACATGCCGTCCAGCCGCCGGACGAACGCAGGTCCTTCCTCCTCGTATAGGTGGAGCGCCACTTCGGAATCGCTTTGCGTCCGAAAGGTGTGGCGTGTTTCCAGTTCCCGACGGAGTGCCATGTGATTGTATATCTCGCCGTTCATCGCCATCCACATTGTACCGTTCTCATTTGCAATGGGCTGGGTACCGCCAGCCACATCGATGATGGCCAGGCGATTGTGTCCGAGCGCAAATCCTTGCGCCGATACCCACGCATTCTGACCATCCGGCCCCCGGTGCCGCATCGTCTTCATCATCTTGCGCAGAAGCGCTGCATTGGGCCGGCCGCTAATTCCCGCGATACCGCACATCAGGCCACGCCTCCTTTCGCCAGCAGTAGTGCCACTCGGTCGGTCTCCGTCAGCACTTTTCTTGCCGTCCGATCGTAAGCCCGACAGGCCCCATCGTCCATGCGCACTGCCACCTGGCCGAGTCCTTCCTTATTACCCATCAGATGCGGAGCGTCCAGCAGGCCGGTATGCACCGCCGCAACCAGAGTACCGACGTCCGTCAGCGGGTCCGCACAGTTGGACGGAGCCAGGTCTGCAATTGCATCCAGCAGGAGCTGGGCTTCGCGGACCAACTCCGCCTTGCGGGCTTGGACGACCGGGTCTGCCGCCAAATCAGGCAGCCCTTGCAGTGCCAGTTGAATGGCCCCGTTGACAACGTGGGCTGATTCGATGATATCGGTAGCGGTGGCTGCATGGTGGTACTCAGAGTGTCCAACGATGTGGACGATGTCGGGCCGGACAGCCATCTGCAGGAGGGTGGAGGCGGCAAGATGGCCCTTGGCCTTGTCGAATCCGGCCGGCATGGAGGCGAGGCCGGCCCGGCATTCCCGCCAGACCCGGAAGCCGCTCCCGGCCAGCGATTCGACCAGGTCCAATGTGGCCAGCATCTTGGCCAGGTCCATGGCCGGCGAGGTCGGGGCCGGGTTGTTCCACATGAGTTGTTGGACGTAGTCTGCTACACCGGATTGTTTGGCGTTGTATGCGGCGATGTAGGCTGCGGCTACAGCCACCGTGTCCGGCGCATCGCGCAGGGACCAGTGGTGACTCTCGTTGGACTCCACGGGAATCCCGCGCTGACCGTGCCAGCGCATCACCGCCTGCACTTCGGGGATGGACTGCGCCAGCGGGCGCTGCGAACGGCCATCCAGCAAGCTATACCAGAAGAGAGGCACCGCAGACCAGGCGTTATGAATGGTGGCGGTCAGCATCTCCGCCCACTGCAACTGGTCCTGGGTACCGCTGTAGCAGCGCATGAGCGGGTAGTTGCCTGTCTGGGAGGCCGCGAACAGGGTTGCGAGATCGTCTCGGGTGCGGACGGGCACTCCGCCCGCCCCATGTTCCCGTGGATCCATCGCGTCCGGTCGGAAGAAGTGTTCCTGAGCGTTCTGGTCGGTGCCGAGGCTGATCACATCCAATATCTTCGCCTCAGCAATGGTGCGAACGCCCTCCACCGTGGCAGCGACCGTGGGCTGGCCGTAGTGATGGCGCAAGAGGGGGAAGGGGCGTTTCCACAGGATGCGCTCCACCAGGGTTTGCGGCGCAATTCCCCCGGTCGCCAGACGCTCGACCCCTTTCAGGAAGCCCGTCAACTCCTGAAAGTCAGTGCTGCTGCCGAAGATCGCCTCGAAGAAGTCGAGATCCCGGGCGGCGTCGGCCACAGGATCGGTCGCTCCCAGCACCCAGCGGCGGTGGGCTTGTCCTTGTTCGAGTGCCGATTGCTTCAAATGAGCTAAGACCTGGCGCCCGGATTGCGGAGTGAGCCGGTAGCCAACGGCCACGATCTCCGGATCCCAGCGTGCAACCTCTGCGAGCAGGTCTTCGACCGGCACCGCTGGACCGAGGGAACGGACCGCGTACCCCAGATTCTCACCCAATTGCAGGAAGCGTACAACGCCGCCGACGTGCACACACTCGCCGATGGCAGCTCCCAAGATACGGCGTTCAGACACAGTCGATCACATCCCCTTCCATGGCATAGCGGACAATCTTCTCCGGAGCCCACCCGTGCATGCCTAGCCGTTCGAGGGTCCGGCCAGTGATACGAAAGTCAACGTTGCACATGCTGCTGGCGAGATCGATGATGACATCGATCATGGGCGTCGGTACGCCACAGACTTTGCCGAGGTCGGCGATGGGCACGAGGCCAGTGGGCACATCCTCCCAAATGTAGCGATGATCGAGCGATGGCGGGGCGCCCACCGGACCATAGGCGGGTGTCGCTTGAATGGCGTCGTAAAGGGTCTCCCGTTCAACTCCATAGACTTCCGCCAACCATTCCCGGGCGGTGAGAGCCCCCACGCCAAGCGCCTTTGCCACGGCACAGCGCTCACTGTCCAGTTGCTCGAGCACAATGGCCACAGACGGCGTAATGCCGTCGGTGTAGTGCCGGAAGGCGCCACCTGTGGACTCGATGCGTCCCGTGTTCAGGAGTGCCACCGCCGGGTGGAAGATGGCACCAATGTTGTCCATGGAGGTCTTCCAGACCAACCGGGCTGGCAGGAACTGCGGAAAGGCTGGTTTCACAAGGCGAACGAGTTCGTGCGTCCGCTGCGCAGGGATTGCGGCCACCCACACCTGACGCTTGATGCCGTATATGGCGGCCGAGTTGGACCCCGTGCGGCGGCTGGCGTAGAGGAAGGTCTGGGCCTCACCGACCAGCACATCGGCAGCACATCCGGTTTGGCGGAGCGTGTGATTGAACTCGATGGCCCCCCCGGTCCGACCGGGCATCAGCACAATCTTCTGGCCATCGGCCAGGTGGGGTGCGCACTGTGCGGCGATTTCCCGGTGGGCGGATGCCGGCACCGCCACGAGGATGACGTCGACCCCGTCGAGAGCCTCACTCAGGTCAGGACAGGCTTGCACCGGCCCGAACCCTTCGTGGACCCCTTCCAGAATGACTCCTCCGGTCGCGGCGACAGCCTCCAGGGAGAGTGGGTTGCGGGCCCAAAGCTTGACCGGGAAGCCCATCAATCCGAGATGACCTGCCAGGGCCAATCCGCCATGACCTGCTCCAATCACACAATAGGTCGGCATGCTGCTCCTCCTTCCTAATTGGAAGAACTACCCTTCCCCCCGCACCCCCTGGGCCGGCTTCAGGCTTGAAAACGCATGGGCGCCGACGGGACAGAGTCCCGCCGACGCCCGCCTGAAAAGAAAGGCAAAGCCCAGGGGCGAGGCCCCTGGGCATAGCATGCCAGGAAGGCCCCACCACCTTGACCACGCTTACGAGGTTAGCTGTCGGACTCGGAGCGTCAAAGCATGCCCCGTCCCATCGTCCCTGCTGGCAGCAATGCCAGCTCCTGGATGGGATTCGCCCCAGAAAAATGGTTCCCCCGTTCCCCTCTGCAAGGGGATTCAGCGTTCAGGCGGGTACCAGGTTCCATGTGTAGACTTCTACGTCAAGATTACCGGGTTTTCAGAGATTTGTCCAGGCACCCTGCTGGAACGTCGGATTCACAAGGACCCGAAACCGTTGGCCAGTGCCGCCCGACGCTTATCCATAAAACGTTTCTATGGGCGTCACGGTTCCGCGCATTCCCCGGAATTGCCGTCAGAGGACGAAACGGGTCCGGCCGCTTGACGGCCAGACCCGTTTGACGTGACTCAGTTTGTGACCTTCGCCAGGTTCACCGCCGCATCGGCCTGCACCAGACCGTAGCCGAAGTAGACATCTCGCCCGGCGGTGCCCAGGTCCTTGGCACTGCTTTGCAGCACGGTCCGGATCTTGGCGTTCGTCAGCGCCGGCTTCACCGACCAGGCCAAAGCCGCCACCGCCGAAGCGTGGGGGGTCGCCATGGATGTGCCGGCGTAGTACGCGTAATCCCACGCCGTGATTGTGACGTTCCCGCTGGCGAGCCCGTCGCTGCGGATCGCCACACCGCTGTTGTAGGAGACCGTCGTGGTGGGGATCCAATTGCCGGCGCTCCCCAGGGTGAAGCTGCCCACATCATCCGGATTGGCGGTATCGTTGTTGGCGATGATCGCCGCCGCGGCGCCCTGACCCATCACATTGGTGATCTTCGTGGAGAAGGCGACGCTGCCGCGGCTGATCATGGCGATCCAGGCGCCCGATGCGGGCATGCCCGTGCACGACGTTGCGGTATCCGCCAGACCGCACTCCACCAGCGGACCCGTGATGTTGCCCTTGCCCGAGAACTCCAGCGGGTTGTTGCCGTAAGCCACGCCGTTCTCGCTGGCGCTCCCCTTCACGCCGGTCCCCAGTGGGACCGCCGAGAGCACCGAGACGCCCGGGGCGGCCAGTTCCACGTCGCTATTGTACTGGGAGAAGGAAGCGTGGCCCAGGTTTTGATCCACGGCCGCCACGGAGACTACCGAGGCGTAGCCGGCCGGGTAGGAGAGCGTGGCGTTGCCGGCGTTGCCGGCGGCGGCGAGGGAGAGCACGCCCTTGCTGTAGGAGGAGTCAAACTGCTTGCGCTCCGCGACCGAACCCCGGCTGCTCCCCAGCGACAGGCTGGCGATGTTTGCGCCCTGGGACGTGCACCACTTCATGCCGTTGATGACCCAGCTCGACTTCCCGCTGCCGTTGTCGCCCAACACCTTTGCGATATACAGGTCAACGCCTGGCGCTACCCCGATGTAGCTGCCGCTCGCGTTCAATTGCCCGGCGACGGTGCCCGCAACGTGCGTGCCATGTCCCACGACATCAGCGACGCTGGGGCTGGTCGTGAAGTTGGCGGTGGCTTTGATCACCGAGGTGCCGTCCGGCCGCGTAAACTCCGGGTGAGCGGCGTTGATACCAGTGTCCAGGATGCAGACCTTGCGGCCGGCGCCCTGAGCGCCCAGGCTCCAAGCTGCCGGTGCATTCACCGCCTGAAGCCCCCAGGTGTATGCACCGTCGGTGAAGGTTCCCATGGCGTACCGGGGTACATCCTCTTCCACATATGCGATGTCGGGGTGGTTTTGCAGACCCCTGAGACCGGCGGCCGTGGCCGAGACGTGGGCGGCGCCGAGGTCAGACCAGTCGTCCTTTACCTTCACCCCTGCCACCGCGAGGCCCTTGGCTGAATGGCCCGCCCGGAATCCGACGAGATACTCCTTGACCGACTCCTGCGGCCCGGCAGCCAGTGCCAGGTTTGCCGTCATCAAGAGAAGCGCAGCGAAGACTCCCATCAGGCGCAGCCATTTTCTCATAACCAATCCGCCACCTTCTTATTGAAATAGGCACTACAGTCTATTAGACAGCGTAAACCGGAGTTCCTGCTGTTGATTGAATGTTCGCCCAGAGATAAAATGTGCGGTGGGGGGTTGCGCAGGCTCAGGCCATACCGGTCAGGGGTTGTAAGTCCTCCTGCCGGGGACGCGCGTTTAAAACGGGGCTTACCTGTCCATAATCTCAGTGAAGGGCCGGGAAAGGCCCTGCCCCTGAGAGGAGGATTTGCTTGCAGCCCATTCCCGCAAAGACCCGCACGGCGCTTGTCGTGGGGGCCGCCCTGCTAGCTGTGATCGTCGGCGGTGTCGCCGTCTGGTCCGCCCGGCGGGGCACTGAACCGCTGCCCCTTGAGGTGGAGGAGCCGTCCATCACGGCGGCGCCGCTCAGCCCGCTGGATTACAGCGCGACACCAGCGCCTACCAGCCCCGCCCCGTCTGCGACGTCGAACGGGAGCGCTACCCCGTCGGCCACCACCGCACCGGTCGCTCCGGCGGCCGCTGTCCCCGCCACCCATGTGGTGGTCGACGGCGAGACCCTCAGCAGCATCAGCCGCAGCTACTACGGTACGAATATCTACGCCGGGGATATCGAAGCGCTCAATGAGCTGGAGGACCCCAACCTGATCCACACCGGGCAGATGTTGCAGCTACCCAAGGTGGAGGACCTGCACAAGAGCTAGCGCAGCAGAGGGGCGGACCCGAGTGGGTTCGCCCCCTTGCCTTGTATGGAGTTCTCATGGAAACGGTAGACTGTAGTTCTATAGAGTTGTATAATTATGCACTATAAGCTCCTATAGATAGTCCTGGAGGGGTCAACATGAAGCGGTTCCTGGTAGGGTTCATGGCCAGCATCCTGATCCTCACCATCGTCGCCGGCTGCGGCAGCACCAAGCAGACCACACCCACCCCGGCCCCCGCCGGTGAGCAGAAGAAAGAGTCCACCACGCCGACCGTCGACAAGATCAAAAAGGATGGCAAGCTGCTGGTCGGCACGTCGCCAGACTACCCGCCCTTCGAGTCGCTGGATAAGGAGAACAAGGTCATCGGCTTCGACATCGACCTGATGCAGGCTGTGGCCGACAAGCTCGGCGTCAAGCTGGAAGTCGTGCAGTTGGGCTTCGACGGCCTGATCGCCGCCCTGAGCGCCAAGAAGTTCGACATCATGGCCGCCGGCGTCTCCGTCACCGAGGACCGCAAGAAGACCGTTGACTTCTCCAAGCCTTACCTGATCGGCCAGGATGCAATCGTCATGCACAAGGACGCCACCGACAAGATCACCAAGCTTGAAGATCTGAAGGGCAAGAAGGTCGCCGTCCAGATCGGCACCGTTCAGGCCGATAACGTCAAGAAGATCGAAGGCATCACGGTCAAGGAGTACAACCTCTTTACCGAGGCCGCCGCTGCGGTCAGTTCCAAGCAGGCCGACGCCGTCTATTTGCACCAGGTGGTGGCCACGGCCTTCGTCAACGCCGACAAGAATCTGAAAATCGTCGGTACCATCCCTGCGAGCGACACCGCCTACGCCCTGCGTAAGGATAGCGCCGACCTGACGACGGTGGTCAACCAGGTGATCGACGAACTGCAGAAGTCCGGCAAGTTCGACGAACTGGTCAAGAAGTGGTTCAAGTAGTGTAATATAGTGCGTGGGGGCGGCCATGCCGCCCCCACGCTGCTGTTTCGGGGGGATAGTCGCCATGAATTTACAGTTGGCACTCGAGAGCCTGCCGCTGCTCCTGAAGGGTGCCGTGATGACCCTGAAGATTTCAGGCATCGCCGCGATCATCGGGATCACCCTCGGCACACTGATCGGGCTGGGGCGTTCATTCGGGCTGAAATGGCTCTCGGTGCTGTTAGGGATCTACATTGAAGTGTTGCGTGGTACGCCGATATATACACAGCTATTACTCGTGGTCTTCGGTCTCCCGCGGGTCCTGGGCGTCAATTTCGATGAGTTCCGGGCCGGTGTCTTTATGATCGGCATCAACTCCAGCGCTTACGTGGCCGAGATCATCCGGGCCGGTATTCAGTCCATCGACAAGGGACAGATGGAGGCGGCCCGCTCCGTCGGGATGTCCCACGGGCAGGCGATGAATTTCATTATCTTGCCGCAGGCGTTCAAGCGAGTCATCCCCCCGCTGGTCAACGAGTTCGTGACGCTGATCAAGGAGAGCTCGCTGGTGGCGGCCATCGCCCTGGTGGAGCTGACCCGGACGGCGCAGCTGATCGCCAGCCGGACCTACGATCCCTTCACGCCGTTGGTCGTCGCCGCTTTGATATACCTGAGTATGACCTTCACGTTGTCACGGCTGGCCGGCGTCCTGGAGAGGAGGATGCGCGCCAGTGATTAAGATTGAAGGTCTGCATAAGCATTTCGGCCGCCTGCATGTGCTGCGGGGCATCGACCTGGAGGTCTCGCAGGGTGAGGTGGTCGTGGTCATCGGCCCGTCCGGGTCGGGGAAGAGCACGCTGCTTCGGTGCATCAATCGGCTGGAGGTGCCATCTGCCGGTACAGTGTCCGTCGCCGGGGAGCCGGTGCCTGCAGGCGGCCGGGCCCTGGATCACATGCGGGAGGAGCTGGGGATGGTCTTCCAGCGCTTTAACCTCTTCCCGCACATGACTGCGCTGCGCAACGTGGCCATTGGGCCGATGAAGGTGCGGGGGCTGTCGGCGGCCAAGGCGCATGAGTTGGGCATGGGGGTACTGACCAAGGTCGGCCTGGCCGACAAGGCGCAGGCGTACCCGGCGCATCTCTCGGGTGGACAGCAGCAGCGGGTGGCGATTGCCCGGGCGCTGGCCATGGAGCCCAAGGCGATGCTCTTTGACGAGCCGACGTCGGCGCTGGATCCCGAGTTGGTCGGCGAGGTCCTCGAAGTTATGAAGGCGCTGGCCCGGGAGGGCATGACCATGATGGTCGTCACCCATGAGATGGGTTTTGCCCGTGAGGTGGCGAACCGGGTGATCTTTATGGACGAGGGCCGGATGATTGAAGCGGGACCGCCGGAGCAGATCTTCCGGGAACCCCGGGAGGAGCGGACAAAGTCCTTCTTGCGGAAGGTGCTGTAGTTCGATGGAGTACGCACGCTTCTTTCCGGCTGATGTGTTGGATGCGTTGTCCTATGACCTCCCCGGCGCCTGGATGCCCCCGCTGCCGCCGGGTTGTATCCGGCTGAGCGCCGGGTATCCGTTTGCGGCTTCGGTGCCGGTGGCGGAGTTGGTGCGGTCTACGGCAGAATTGGCCGCTGTGGAAGCGGATCTGCCGTTTCATTACCTGGGGAGTCCCGCCATGGGGCGGTTGCCGGGTCGGGTCGCGGCCCGGTTGGCGCAGCGGGGCATGCCGGTCGGGGTCGCTGAAGTGCTGATCACGGCCGGCGGGTGTCAGGCGATCGACCTGGCGGCCAGGGCCGTGCTGGGGCGTGCCGACCTGGTGGCAGTGGAGACCCCCACGTATATGGAGGCCCTGGAGATCTTTCGGAACTACACGCCGCACATCGTCGGATATCCAGTGGACGGCGCGGGATTGCAGGTGGAGGTGCTGGCTGCGGACCTGGCGGCCCGGCGGGCTGTTGGCCGGCCCCTGCCGCGCCTGCTCTATTCGATTGCGTCGTTCCAGAACCCCACAGGGGCGACGATGTCGCTGGAGCGGCGGCGCCGCCTGGTGGCGCTGGCGGCGGAGTACGACTTCCTGATTCTCGAAGATGATGCTTACGGGGAGCTGTCGTTCGGTCCGGACCCTGTGACCCTGCGGTCGCTCAGCCCGGAGCGGGTCATCCACATTGGGTCCCTGAGCAAGGTCGTGGCGACCGGGCTGCGGGTTGGTTGGGCGGCCGCTCCCGCGCCGCTGATCACGGCCATGGGGCTGTTCAAAAAGGACCTGGAGCATCCGTTCACGCAGGCGCTGATGGAGCGGTATCTGGCTTCGATTGACTTGGAGGAGCGGGTGGCGGCCTTGCGTTCCGCCTATCGGGCGCGGCGGGATCACATGCTGGCAGCGCTTGCGCGCCACATGCCGGCGGGGGTCACCTGGACCCGGCCCGAGGGCGGTTATTTCGTGTGGGTGACCACGCCTGGGGTCGATACGGGAGCGCTGCTGTCGGAGGCCCTCGCGGCCGGTGTTGCCTACGTACCAGGGAAGTATTTCTGCTTTGGGGGTGGCGGACTGGGGCGTGAGGCCCTGCGGCTCTCGTTCAGCTACTTGGCGCCCGATGTGATGGAGCAGGGCGTCGCGCTCCTGGGCGGTCTGCTCAAATCACAACGCACGCGGTGAGACCCCGCCTGCGCTGACGCTCATCTCCGGCCCCAGCCGCACGGCAGACATCGAGGATGTCCTGGTACGCAAGGTCCACGGGCCTGGGGCGGTGCTGGTGGTCATGTTGCCTGAAACGCAGCGAGACGAGGGCGATGAGCCCTCGTCTTTTTGCGCGTGCGCTCGGTTTGGTAAGGCGATGACTTGCTATAATATCGAAAAATAAAGACTAGATAAAAAGTGTCATATAGAGCTGGCCAATTGGCCGGTAAATGATGGCCACCTGTTCCGCCGTTTCTGCCCTCTAAACGCATGTGGCTCCGTTGCGTTCAGTTTATGCTGGAGTCCAGAAGGCGCTTGTGGTGGCAAGTGACATTCTGGACCCTTGGGGGGATCACCGTGTCGATTTCGAGACGAAGGTTTTTGGTGGCTGCCGGTACCGTGATGGCAGGACTGGCTGGCCTGGACTCGGCCATCCGGTTGGGGGAAGCGGCACCAGTCCCCCGCCCTGCGAACGCCAAACACCAGTGGTGCATGGTGATTGACCTTGCCAAGTGCGAGGGCTGCCGAACCATTGGCAAGGCGCCGGGGTGTCAGGCCGCCTGTGCGCAAGAGCATCTGGTTCCACCCGGGCAGGAGTGGATCGCGGTCCCCGAAAAGCCGTTGTCGGGCGGGGGGACTTTCTTCATGCCCAGCCCTTGTATGCATTGTGAGAATGCTCCCTGTGCCAACGTCTGTCCCGTGGGTGCCACTTTTTATGACCCCGAGGGTTTGGTGCTCATCGACCACGACCGCTGCATCGGTTGCCGAATGTGCATGGCAGCCTGCCCCTACGACCGGCGCTATTTCAACTGGGGCGACCCGCCCGCGGTGCCGCCTGAGGTGGCGCATGCCCACTATTCACCGGAGTACCCCGTCCCGAGCCGCCGCGGCACAGTCAATAAGTGCATGTTCTGCGCTCACCGCCTGCGCCAGGGGAAGCTGCCGGCCTGCGTGGAGGGTTGCCCCATGGGAGCGCTCTACATGGGCGATTTCAAGACCGATCTCTGCTCCAACGGGCACGAGACATTGGCGCTTTCCCGGTTGCTCTCGGACCGGGACGCGGTGCGGTACAAAGAAGAGAAGGGCACCAAGCCCCGGGTCTACTACTTGCCTGGGCACGGCCAGGCGTTTGGGAGGTCGCCACTGTGAACGCATCGCTGGGAGCACGGCAGGAGCGGATGGAGCGCGATGTCCTCTCGCCGCTGGTCCAGATTGGCTGGCCGTTCTGGCTCTTCGTCGCCGCTTGTCTGGCGGTCATCGGGTGGGGTGTATACGCCTGGACCTGGCAACTCCGCCAAGGCCTGATTGTGACCGGACTTTCCAACAAAGTCTCCTGGGGCTTTTACATTACCAACTTTGTCTTTTGGGTCGGCATCAGCCATGCGGGAACGTTCGTCTCAGCGGTGCTCCGCCTCTCTGACGTAGGCTGGCGCACTCCCGTGGTACGACTGGCCGAGTTCATGACAATTGGCGCTCTTTTCATGGGGGCTGCTATGCCACTGGTGGATATGGGTCGTCCCGACCGGCTCATGAATATCGTCTACTTCGGGCGATTGGGCTCACCGATCCTGTGGGACATCCTCGCCATTACGTCCTACCTGGTGGGCAGCATGATTTACTTGTACCTGCCGCTTATTCCTGACCTGGCGGTCGCCCGGGACCGCTTGAGCGACCGGGTAGGGGTGGTACGGCGCTGGCTATACCGGGCCATGGCTCTGGGCTGGCGCGGCACTCCGGAACAGTGGCGGCGGCTCGCCCTGGGCATCAAGATCATGTGCATCTTGATTCTTGCTGTGATGATCAGTGTGCATACGGTAGTATCCTGGATCTTTGCCATGACATGGCGAGCGGGCTGGAGCAGCACCATTTTCGGTCCGTACTTTGTCGTCGGCGCCATTTTCTCCGGGTTGGCCGCGGTCGTAACCGGCATGGCGGTCTTCCGGAAAGTCTACCACTTTGAAACGTACATTACGCCGGATCACTTCCGTTGGTTGTCCAACATCGTCGTCGCGGCGGGACTGTTCTACTTGTACTTCACGCTGAACGAATACGTCAGTGGCTATTACAAGGCGGGGCCTGAGGAACGCCATCTGATGAGCGTGCTCATGCTCCACGGACCGTGGGCTCGGCTCTTTTGGACCTATTTCCTGGGCGGACATTTGCTGCCTGTCATCCTCATGAGTCTGCCCTGGACGCGCAATATCGCCGGCATCACCATCGCTTCTGTCCTGATCAACATTGGGATGTGGATCAAGCGCTATGTCATCGTCATTCCGTCGATGTCGGTACCGCAGCTACTGGAAGTGTGGGGCACGTACAAGCCCTCGTGGGTGGAGATCGCCATCGTTGCGGCGACCTTTGCGGGCTTTGCGCTCCTGGTGGGATTGCTGGCGCGGTTCTTCCCGCTGATCCCGATGTGGGAGATGCGGGAAGAGATGGAAAAGGAACCGCTGCGCAAGGCCGCAGCGGCGGTCGGGCCGCACCAGACGGCTGTGGTAGGGGAGGTGGCAGGCGATGACTAGGCGGATCCTCTGGGTGTTGCTTTGCCTCATGTTGCTTACGACCAGCCTGGGTGGGTCCGTAGCCGCTGCGGGAGATTCTCCCAGGGCGATTCGGGTGGTCGTGAGCCGCAATGGGTTCCAGCCGTCGGTGATCGAAGTTGCCGAAGGGGAGCAGGTAGCGATTACCTTCGTATATGGCGATACGGATCTGGATTACCCCAATCCCCACATGATCAAGCTCAAAGATTACGGGCTGCAGACTGCGGAACTGTCGCCTGATCACCCGCAGCAGACCCTTACGTTCACAGTCAACAAGACGGGCAGCTTCAGTATGGCCTGCGTGGCCAAGTGTGAAGGACACCAGCAGTTGCAGGA
>DAHVXO010000068.1 GCA_027356675.1 Symbiobacteriaceae bacterium
CTGTGGCTGGAAAAGTTTCTAATATCCCCACATTCTTCAAGAGGGAAATACTGTCTGTCGTCACGCTGTGGTTCAAGACGGCAATCCGATGTTCAAGGCCTAAGCCAAAGAGCGGGAATTGCCGCCACCGTTCGAAACTGCCCACCATATGGGAAAAGGCCAGTCCCGAAAACCTCTTCGGAACTGGCCTTTGGCTTGAGCCGGCGGTCGGATTTGAACCGACGACCTGCGGATTACGAATCAGCTGCTCTACCACTGAGCTACGCCGGCAACATCGTATGAAGCGACACCATTGATTTTAGCGGAGACGGCCTGGGGTGTCAATTTCCAGGTGTTTCGGCGATACGGAGACGTGGTTTTCCGCTACCGTTAACCGCATCGTGATGCGCCTGTCACAAAAAAGCGGCCGTCCAATGAAGGCCGCCCTTCCGTCACTTGAGCGGGAGACGGGGCTCGAACCCGCGATCTTCGGCTTGGGAAGCCGACGTTCTACCGCTGAACTACTCCCGCGACGCTCTTGCGAGCAAAATCAATTATAACAGAATGGCGCGCCAGCATGCAAACGACTTCGCACCGCCGCAAATGCGGCATGTACTCAGAGTGAACGAGTCGAGTTCACATGAGCGCGGAATTCGCCTGAGATCTGTGAATTTCGGTGATTGGAGCCGGCTGGCCGATGAAGTAGCCTTGGGCATAATCCACTTTCTGTTGCCGCAGAATGTCTAGTACCCGTTTGCTGCCAACGAACTCCGCCACGCTCTTCACCTGCAAGGCCCGAGCCAAATCGGCGATGGCCTTGACCATGTGGCGGTCCGCATTATCGGTGGCCATTTCTCGCACCAGGCTGCCATCGATTTTCAGATAGTCGATGGGCAGGTTCTTGAGGATGGAAAAGGATGAGTAGCCCATCCCGAAGTCGTCCAGGGCCACTTTGCACTCCATATCTCGGAGCGACTCTATCAGATGGCGAGCATCGGCGATGTTTGTGATGGCCGCTGTCTCCGTTATCTCGATAACCAACCGCGAAGGGTCCAGGGCTGTTTCCGCGAGCTTGTTCCGGATAAGCGGTAGGAGTTCGGGGTCGTCCACACTCCGCCCAGACAGGTTGACCTCCAAACTCAAACCCTCCGGCACGGCGCCGGAGGCCATCAACTCAATGGCGCGACGGACGACCCAGCGATCGATTCTCCGAATCAGCCCCAGGTGTTCGGCCACTGGCAGAAACTCCCCGGGTGGGATGACCCTGCCGTCCTCTCCCATCATCCGCAGCAGCAGCTCCTGGTGAGTGATGGTACCCCTGGCGATGTCCAGTATGGGCTGGGCGTAAAGCAAGAACCCTTCCCTATCCAGGGCCTCCCTGATCCGGTGCTCCCAAGTCCGGCGAGAATTAATCTGCTTCTGAGGGTCCTTGTCGGCTTTGTACAGCTCAAACCGATTGCGGCCTCGTTCCTTGGCCAGATGCATCGCCACCTCGGCCCGCGTCAGCAACTGGTCCCCCGTGGCCGCGTGTTCAGGGAAGACGGCCACTCCCGCGCTGGCTGTCAAACGCAGGACGTGCCCGGACATTTCCAGGGATTCCTCAAAAACCCGGGTCACTAGGCGTTGCGCTATGACCTGTGACTGCACCGCGTCGCTCATCGGCAACAGGACCGCAAATTCGTCTCCACCGAAGCAGGCCAGCAATTGCGACCCCTGCACCGCCTGTCTCAAGATCTCACCGGCCCACCGCAGGACCTGGTCACCGGCCTGTCGCCCCAGACCATCATTGATCTCTTTGAGATGGTCAAGGTCGATAATCACCACTCCGACCCGGGACTCTCGGTCACGTGCGAACTCAATGTGGCTCTGCAACTCCTGCCGGAACCGCCGCCGGCTGTGAAGGCCGGTCACCGGGTCATTGTTCGCCAGGTACAGCAGTTCACTCTCGTAGCGTTTCCGCTCGGTGATGTCTTCGATTTCTTCGAGCAGGTACAGCGGCGTGCCGTCGGCATCGTGCACGACAATGGCCGTTACCCGCGACCACGCTGTGCTCCCCGACTTGTGAACATACCGGCCCTCCCAACGCAGGAAGGGCACGTCCTCGCTCAGCAGGCGGGCATGGCTGTCCTGGGCAGCGCGGAGATCCGCCGGGTGCACGATTTCGCGCCAGGCCTTGTTCCTCAACTCCTCCGCGGAATAGCCAAACATCTCGCACAGGGTCTGGTTAACCTGCACATACCGGCCGTCCAAACTCTGGATGGCCCGCCCGATCCCCGAATGCTCGAAAGCCCGCCGGAAACGCTCTTCGCTTTCTCTCAGAGCCGCCTCCATTTCTTCTCGGGCGGAGACATCCCGCATCACCCCAGTCCAGATGGCTTCGTTGCCAACCACCGACCTGGAGAGCGAAAACTCGATGGGAAAGGTGCGTCCACTTTTGTGTAACCCCAGACCCCGCAGGCCACTCACGGCTTGACCCAGGGGCTGAGTTGCCATCATCTCATTGCCGTAGCGCCTCGTGTCGGGTGAGACAAGCAGATCCATCTGCTTGCCCAAAGCTTCGTCGGGTCCGTGTCCGAAAATCCTCGCGGCAGCTTTGTTGAATAACACTATCTTGCCGGAGTCATCCGTGCAGACAACGGCATCCGCCGCCGTCGCCAGAATACTCGACAAACGGGCTTCCGACGACGACAGCCGGGCATTGGCCACCTCCAGGAGACTGGTCCGTTCGGCCACCCGGTTTTCAAGGGTCCAGTTGATTGCCTCAAGCTCGACACGGTGCTGTTCAATGGTGGCTTCTTTCCGCTCCAAGTCCTCGGCCATGCCATTGAAGGCCCGCTGGAGATCGCCGATTTCGTCCCGCCGGTCGACCGCCACTCTGTGTCCGGAACCGCCCGACGCCACGGCGACAGTGGCATTGTGCAATATCCCTATGGGTTGCGCGATCCGCAGACCGAACCAAACGCTGACGGAGGCGGCGAAGAGCACCACCACGGCAACCAGGAGCGCGGCCAACAAGGTCATCTCATGCGCCGCCGCCAGGCCTACCGCGCTCGGCTGCAGCACGATAATGCCCCAAGGCAAACCCGGAACTTGCGCAAAGGCGGCCAGGTCGAGTTCCCCGCTGCTCGACCTCGTCTCCATCACTCCCTCCTCGCCCGCCAAGAGGCGTGCAATGGCCAGGTTATCGCCCGACACCGGCGAGAGGATGCGGGCGGAGTCGGTGTGGGCGAGGATGACGCCTCCGAACCGCTTGTCGATCAGCGCGGAACGGACCGAGGGGCCGAGGTTCAGCCCGGTAACCGTGCGCGAGAGTTCCCCGACGTCCAAGTACCCAACCAAAACTCCCTGATGGCGACCAGTCGCATCGACCACCGGGACCCCGAGAGGAGTCTGGGGGTCCTTGGTTGGCTCCACGGCAACAGGTCGTCCCAGGTAGGAATCGGTGCCCGTGGTCGTTCCACGAAACCACTCCGTCTCCGAGACATCGGCGCCGGGAGGGTAGCATTCCATGGTGGAGGCCCGTATGACACCGGAGGCATCGGCCAATGCCATGCCCCCTATGCTCTCGTTGGTTCTGACGTGCCATGCCAGACCGGCCAGGGCATCGTTGTCGGCCCCATGTGAGAGGGTTCGGATCAGCTCCGGCTCTCCAGCCAGTTCGTGCAGGTCTTCTTCGGCTTGCCTAACGTATTGAGACACCAGCTGAGCAGAGAGATTGGCGGTGCCGAGGAATTCATCCAGCGTCACTTCGCGCAACGTGTTGACGCCTCGCCACGCGGCCACCCCAGTCAGCAGACTGCCCATCATCAACACTAAGCCGACCACTACACTCATCAGCTGCAGGCTCAGTCCCGCGCCATGTTTCTCCCTGGGTTTGCGCTTTCCCACCTACTTGCCCTCCCTGATCCGTCCGGCCGGAAAAGCCCCTGTGTTCCCCAATTGTGTGCATGGCACCTCCATTGGGACATATTTCGACATGAAACAACTGTTCTCATTCGTGTGCTGGCAGAGATATGGTGCTAGGCCACTTGTGCCACTCTCGCTGTCGGCCAAGGTCGCCGCAAGTCCCAGGGGCGATCCGGCTGAAGTTCCGCGGATGATCGCGGCGAAGGATGAGGATGAGAGAGCAGCGAAGCGGACGACCGCGTCGTATCACCACCGAGGCCCGCGCTTGGGTCGTGGCGCTGGCGTGCGGCAAGCCGAAGGACCTCGGCTATTCCTACGAGGTCTGGACGGAACG
>DAHVXO010000070.1 GCA_027356675.1 Symbiobacteriaceae bacterium
TGACTGAGACGGACCGGCTGGGGAACGCCACCCACTATACATACGATCTGGCCAAGGGCCTCTCCACGGTGAGCGACCGGGAGGGCCAGACCTGGACCTATCAGTTCGACCTGGCGGGGCAGTTGCAGTCAGCCACCGATCCCCTGGGGCGGTCCACGGCCTACGCCTACGACCAGGGCGGGCGCCTGACCAGGAGCACCGATCCCGTTGGCGATACCCACAGCTTCACATGTCCTGGCAAGCCGGCCGTTCGTGACGATCCAGGACCTTGTCCGTCACCCACTGGTGCTCTATGAGAGCGGCTGCGCCTACCGCCAGACGGTGGAGAGCGCCTGCATATCCACCGGGGAGAGTCCGAAGGTTGTGATGGAGTTTACAGCCGTAGAGTCCATCCGGCGGGCCGTGGAGTCCGGTCTGGGCGTTACGGTCCTTCCCTGGGCAACCGTTGGTGCGGATTCGGACCGGGGGACCTTGGCATACAGGCCTCTGAAGGGGTTCAATCCCCGTCTTGATGTCACCGTCGCGACGCGGCGGGGCCGGTTCCTCGCCGGCCCGGTCCGGGCCATGATGGAGTTGATCAAGGGCTTCGGGCCCTCGGAGGCCCTGCCCGTTCCCTTGGCAGCCACCACAGGGGACTGATGGACGGAGGCAGGCTGCCCGCGTTCGGTGGCCGCTTCAGTTCTTGAACAGGTTACGAAGCACGAATCCCAGGTTTCCGGGGGACTCCGCGATGCGCCGGGAGAAGTATGGGTACCACATCCGTCCGTACGGCACGTACGTGCGCACCCGGTAGCCCTCCTTGGCCAGCGCCTCCTGCCACTGCATTCGTACGCCATAGAGCATCTGGAACTCGAAGCGGCTCTGGTCGATGCGCTCCCGTCGCACCAGTTCCTTCGTCCAGTTGACGATGGACTCGTCGTGGGTGGCGACGGCGGTGTAGAAACCGCCCATCAGCCGGGATTTGACGATGGACCGGAAGCTCTCATCGACATCCGACTTCCGGGGGAAGGCCAGGTTCGGCGGCTCCTTGTAAGCGCCCTTGACGATGCGCAGGTTGGCGTTGATGCGACCCAATTCCGCAATGTCTTGCTCGGAGCGAAAAAGGTAAGACTGGATCACGGTGCCCACATGATCGAAGCCTTGCTTGCGCAGGTTACGGTAGATCTCCAGGGTAGCGTCGGTGTACGGCGTATTCTCCATATCGATGCGGACGAAGTTGCCGGTGGCGGCCGCCTTGCGGACGATGGTCCCCACGATCTCCTCGGTGAGTGCCCGGTCGAAAGAAAGGCCCATCTGCGTCAGCTTCAGCGAGCAGTTGGCGTTAACGCCGGTCCGGGCGATACCGTCGAGCAGGTCCAGATAGGCGCTGCACATCTCCCGGGCGACGCGCTCTTCGTGGACGCCCTCACCCAGGTGGTCCAGCGTGACCAGGATCCCGCGCCGATTGAGGTCGCGGACCACGTCCAGGGCCATATCCAGGTGCTCGCCCGCGACGAAGCGTGACGCACCGAGCTTCATTCCGAAGCGCTGTGCGCCGGCGGTCACCATCTTGTTGGCGGCGACCGTCAGCACGAACTTACGATAAAGGGGCGTAAGATCCATCACTTCGTCCTCTTTTCATAACGCCTGCTACGTTCTATGCAAACCCACATATGAATACGAAACCCAATCCGACTTTCCTGCTGATGTGGTCCGTGTTAACTTGCGGTAGTACCGTCAAATCCGCACAGTCGTACTTTCGGACCCGTATCGGCCCGGGTGCGATCGAATACTAAGGTAGTGAGACAGGTTATCAATTGAGGTGACACCATGACACAAGATCGCCGTACGCCGGCTGAACGCACCCCGCCCGGCCAGTACCTGACCCGTGACTGGCCCGTGTTGCACTACGGTAACGTCCCGCGGGTCAATCCCGAGACCTGGCGTTTCCGGGTCTTCGGGCTGGTGGAGCAGGAACTGGAACTGACGCTGAACCAGTTTCGTAGCCTTCCCGTGACCCAGGTTCACTGCGATATCCACTGCGTGACGCAGTGGAGCCGGCTGGACAACGACTTCGAGGGCGTCCTGTTTAAGGACCTGCTTACGCAGGTGAAGGTCAGGCCCGAGGCCAAGTATGTGCTGCTGCATGCCGAGGGCGGTTGGACCACCAATGTGCCGCTGGCGGACCTGCTGCGCGACGATGTCCTCTTCGCCTGGCGCTGGAATGGCCAGGAGATCACGCCGGAGCACGGGTGGCCGCTGCGGACCGTCGTGCCGCACCTCTACTTCTGGAAGAGCGCCAAATGGGTGCGGGGCATGGAGTTGGTGGCCGAGGACCGCCCGGGATTCTGGGAGCGGAACGGTTATCACATGTACGGAAACCCGTGGACAGAGGAACGCTTCTCGGACGACTAGGCCGGTCGGGGCACTTTGCCCCGGCTTTCTGCTTCCCCCCTATGGCCGCAACACCAACTCGACGATGATCGGCCGGTGGTCCGAAGCGGCGGACGGGTTCGTGCGGGCCGCCACCGCCTGAAACTCCGCCGTCGTTGCGACGTAATCGATGGACTCCACCGCTTTGTCCGACGGCCACGTGCCCGCCCGCGGGCCGGCCGTCCGGCCCAACCAGTCCGTGAAGCCTGCCCGGGTCAGGCGGCGGATGGCCTCGCTGGAGGGCTCGGCGTTGGCATCGCCCATGATGATGGTACAGGGGCGGCCGTTCCAGTAGGTCAGCAGCTGGGACATCTGCGCCGCCCGCTCCCCGCCGAGGTCCGGCCCGGTGGACAGGTGGGTGTTGAGCACCAGTGTATTGCAGCCCGGTAGCGCAACCACAGCCCACGTAAACCCTATGGTAAAGAAGAGACCCGGTTCGTAGCGCTCGGAGCCGCTGGCTTTGATCGGGAACCGACTCAGAATGGCCGTTCCCCAGAGGTCGCCAACCATCGGTCCGTAGACCAGGTGGTAGTCGGGTAAGCGCTGCTCGAGCCAGGTCACAAGGTCTGAGTTGCCCGAAATGGTCCACCCCCGGTTGACCTCTTGCAGCGCGACCAGGTCGGGTGCGGCCGCCTCGATCTCCCGTGCGATGGCCTCCGGGGCCGGCAGGGAGTGGAGATTTAACCCTTGATGGATGTTATAGGTCATCAGGCGGATCGTGCCGGTCCCCACCGCAGACGGGGATGCCGGCCGTGCCGGCGCGCCCAACCCGGCCAGCAGTGCCACCGCCGCCAGCAAACACGGGACTGCCAGTAGGCGGCGCGGCGACGGAAGCAGTGTGCCCGACCGCACCAGGAGGCTGATGAGTCCGAGCAGCGCCATCGCCACCGCCGGTAAAAGCGGCCACGTGCTCTGACTGTAGAAGAGGAAGAAGAGGCCTACCAGCAACAGGACGGAGAGCGGTGGCCAGAGCCGGACCCGCCCGGGTCCCAGTGCGCCCGCCAGGGCGGCGGCCGCGCCTGCTTGCGCCCCCAATACCCACAGCACACCTGAGGGATGAAGGAGGAGGAGGGCGCCCAGCAGGCCCAGCGCCGCTCGCACCAGGCCGGGCATGGGGAGGGCCATGACCGCCAGGGCAACGGCCAGCCCCATCTCGGCCAGGGCCAGCGCCGGGCCGGGGGCCAGGCCGGTCAGTATGCGCAGCCGGGCCAGGTTGGATAGGACCTCCATCTGCACGAAGAGCCAGGGGCCAAGGGCCAGGGTGCCCCACCCAGTGGACGGACCCGCGGGACCTGGGTCGCACGCCGTGGCGATGAAGGCGAGGCCCACCAGTGCGGTCGCACTCAGCGGCCCGCCTACAGGGAGGTCCAGCCCGCGCAGGAGGGCGTGCACCGCTACGTCCAGGCTTAGGCCGCCGACCAGCGCAGACGCCAGAGACCGGCGCTTGCCAGCGAAGGCCGCAAACCACCAGATCCAGACCATGGTGGCCGCGGCGCTCAGGCCGGTCCGCTGGGCAATGTTAGGCACCGCCAGCGCACCCAGGTATAGCAGGGTGAGGACCGTGGCCGTGAGGCGCTCGGTCCGCCCCTGCCCCAGTTTCCGTTTGATGAGCCCGGACAGGAGGCCCAGTGCGACCACACCCAGGGCGATCGTGCCCATGGTGTTGGGTGAGAGCTGTTCACCGATCATCCAGACCAGACTGGTAAGGAAGGTCCGCAAAGCCTGTAGTCCCAGGAGCACTCCCAGGGCGCCTGCGGCGGTGCCCCGCAGTAACTTCATGCCCTCAGCCCCCCGTTCGTTCACCACGAGAGAGGCCTTCGCATGGTGGGGCCGCCGATCCTACCAGGTGCCAACGTTTTACCGGTCGGGATAACCCAGGGACGGAACTGGCAGGAAGCAGAACCTACTTTCGGCGAAACTTTAAGGTCTGAAGGGAGGTTCAGCCAGTGGAGCTCGACACAACCGTCACATTTATGGGCATGCGCATGGAGCGGACCACGCGCTGGAACTTCCTCTGCGAGGCTGGCAACGCCTTGCTGCTCGGTGGCTACATCGGTGTGGTGGGTCCCTTCGGGATTCCGCTGGCCGTGCGGATGGGTGCGAATGGCCTTCAGGTCGCCCTCATGGCGGCCGCTCCGTTCATTGCGAACCTGGCGGCGCCCTTCTGGGCCACCCGCAGCCAACACGCCCGCAAACTGCCCTGGGTGGTCGTGCCCCACCTGTTCTGGCGCTAGCTCCTGGGCGCGGTGGGCGTCGTGAAGAATCAGGCGATCATTACAGGGCTCTACCTCGGCGCCAACACCGCTTCGGCAG